>JBDSUI010000136.1:0-15502 GCA_039927795.1 Pseudoxanthomonas sp. | reverse complement strand
GCGGTCTTCTGGTTGGCTGCGACCAGCGCTGCATTGATCGTCAGCGGATAGGCGTCGGGCGTGGTGGCTTCCTTTTCGATCAGGCAACCCAGCACGCGTGCTTCGGCGCTGGTGAGTACCAGCCCAGTCTCGTCGTGGTTCGTATCCAATGTGCGCACCTCTGTAACAGCACGCAAGCATAGCGGACGGGACGCGCGCCGGCCGTCATCCGCAGCCGGTAAACTGCGCCCCTTCCATTGACGTTGAGGCTTTATGCGCCGACTTCTGCTCACCACGTGCGTCCTGTTGCCGCTTTGCGCCTGCCAACACCTGCAGGCCCCCGTGGTGGTGGCGCCCGCGGTTTCGTCGCTGGAAACCGCGCCACTGGCAGCGCCCGTTGCAGCCAATGCAGGGTCGGCCCATGACAACCTCAACGCAGTGGCCTGGGTGCAGACCTCGGTGGAATACCGGGCCCTCAGCGAACAGACCTATCGTGCCGCCGCCCGAGAGCTGGACAGGGCACTGAAGGAGCAACACTGGGACGCCCTGGTACCGGACGAACGCGGCAACACCGCGACCGGCCTGAAGCCGGCGGTGGTGATGGACGTGGACGAGACCGTACTGGACAACTCGCCCTACCAGGCACGCCTGCTGCGCGATGGGGCCGACTACGACGAGGTCACCTGGGCGCAATGGGTGGCCGAGAAAAAAGCCAAACCGGTGCCAGGCGTAGTGGATTTTGCCAAGGTCGCCAGCGCCAGGGGGGTGACCCTGTTGTACATCTCCAACCGCGCCGTGCACCTGAAGGACGCGACCCTGGCCAACCTCAGGGCGGTAGGCCTGCCGGTTGCCGATGACAGCGTGTTCCTGGGACTGGGCACGTTTGTCGAAGGCTGCGAACAGAACGGCAGCGAGAAGAACTGCCGCCGCAAGCTGGCCGGGCAGAAATACCGCGTGCTGATGCAGTTCGGCGACCAGATCGGCGACTTTGTGCAGGTGGAGGTCAACACCGGCGAAGGCCGCGCGCGCCTGTATGACCAATACAACGACTGGTTTGGCCAGCGCTGGTGGATGCTGCCCAACCCCACCTATGGTTCGTGGGAGCCGGCGCTGTTCAACAACCAGTGGTCGAAACCGGCCGAGGAACGTCGCCAGGACAAGCGCCGGGCGCTGGATTACGCGCCATGAACCGGCGCCCGAAACTGGCGCTGGCGCCTGCTGAACGGCTGATCTTCGCGCTGGACGCGCCCAGCCGCGAGCAGGCCCTGGCCTGGGTAGATCGTCTGGGTGACTCGGTTGGTTTTTACAAGATCGGCATGGAACTGTTGGCCTCGGGCGATTACTTCACAGTGCTGGACGAACTGGCACGCCGCGACAAGAAGATCTTCGTGGACCTGAAGTTTTTCGACATCCCCGCCACCATCGCCGGGGTGATTGGCGGCCTTTCGCGCTGGCCGGTGACCCTGGCCACTATCCATGGTTGGCATGCGGGGATGATGCAGGCGGCGGCAGCGGCGCGCCAGGGCGAACTGCGCCTGCTGGCGGTCACCGTGCTGACTTCCATGGACGGTAAAGACTTGCAGGACATGGGCATTCACGGCGATCCGGCTGACATCGTCGTGCAACGTGCGCAGGCTGCGCAGGCTTGTGGAATCGACGGAGTGATTGCCTCAGGCCAGGAGGCCGGCCTCATCCGTCAGGCCTGCGGAGCCGGCTTCTCCATCGTCTGCCCCGGCATTCGCCCGTCCGGACCGGCTGGCGATGACCAGAAGCGCACGCTGGGCGTGGCCGAAGCGTTCCGGCGCGGGGCCGACGCGATTGTGGTGGGTCGCCCGATCAGTCAGGCGGGCGATCCGCGGGCGGCGGCGCAAGCGATTCAAAGCGAAATTCCTGACCAGTGATTATCAAATCAATCACTTACCCTGCTTTACTTCAAGTGTTGCATTAACTGATAGCGCCAATTAACATGGCGCGGTCCGGTTTTTGCCGGAATGTGCCATGACATTGTCTACCGGCTTCGGCCGGCTTCAGAGGCCCTCTGGTTCCGCAAGGAAACACGGCCTCTTTTTTTATGCGGGACGGGCGATAGGCCGCTTCCGATCTACATCACGCTCAGGCAGCCGCACGCTCAGGTAGCCGCGCCCAGCGGCATTGTCTGGTGTAGGCCGGCCCTGCTCAATCGATGATGGCGTGCGGTACGAAGCGCGAGGTGTCCTGGGTGATCAGGGTGGCGTCCTCGCGCATGCCGATGCCGCTGGCACGGTCTGCCACTATCCAGCTGCCCACCAACGGATAGTGGCCAGCGAACGACGGCAGTGGATGGTAGGCCTGCACAATCGCCGGGCCATCGCCATACGGGCCGGGCGTGCCGAAGCGCTGGCCAGTGGTAGTGGCCACTTCCACGTTGGCACCCTCGCGCGAGAACAGCGGTTTACGTACGAAGCCCGGCGCCAGTTCGCTGCGCGGGTTCGATTCAAAATGCGCTTCCAGCAGGTTGGGATGGCCGCGATGGCGCTCCCACAGCAGCGGCAGCACGCCCTTGTTGCTCAGGATCGCCTTCCACGGCGGCTCCAGCAGCTGCATGCGTCCGGAAACCAGACTGGGGCCGAACTCCTCTTCCATCATGAATTCCAGCGGATACAGCTTGAAAAGCGTCTGGATGACGTTGTCGTCGTGATCGGTAAACCAGCCTTCGGCACTCAGGCCGATGTCTTCCACCGCGACCATCGCGGTGTCGACGCCGACCTGGTTGGCGCAATCGCGCAGGTACAGCACGGTGGCCTGGTCTTCGACCGAGTCGCGCACCGCGGCGAAGTGCACGCGCTTGCCGATGCGTTGCTGCATGGCCAGGGTGGCGAAGGTTTCGCACAGCGCTTCCTGGATGCTGTTGTACTGGTCGGCGCCGGCCGGCAGCACCTTCGCTGCGACCTGCTGCTCCAGCCACAGCCACTGGAAATACGCTGATTCATACAGCGAGGTGGGCGTGTCGTAGTTCAGTTCGTAGAGCTTGGCCGGGCCTCTGCCGTCGTAGGCAAGGTCCAGGCGGCCGTACAGATGCGGCGCGCCTTCGCGCCAGGACGCCGCAATCCAGTCCCAGTACAGCGACGGGATATGCAGCTTGCCCAGCAGCTCTTCACTTTCGACTACCTCGCCCACCAGGGCCATGGCCATGTCGTGCAGGTCCTGGCTTGGCTGCTCCAGGTCGTCCTCGATCTGGCGCAGGCTGAAGGCGTAATAGGCCGACTCGTCCCAGTAGGTCTCGCCGTCGATGGTGTGGAACTGGAACCCCAGGCCTTGGGCCTGCGACTTCCAGTCCGCACGCGCGGCAATAGGCAGTCGATCCATCCTCAGCCGCCGTAGCCGCGCGAACCAAACGAGCTGCGCGCCGCCGAACTTGAGCCAAAGCCCGAGCGCGACACGCTGATCGCACGGGCCGGAGTGGCAATGCTGCCGCGCTTGCCGGTGACGGTGCCCGGCTGGCGGCTGACCGGGTTGCCGTTCGGATTGAGGTACTGGCCGCGGTAGTCGCGATACAGCGGCGCGCCGCCGGCAAAGCCGCGCTGCCCGCTGTTGTTGCCAAAACCACCGGCCAGCGCATAGCCCAGCAGGAAGCCACCCATCGGCGGCACGTAACTGGTGCGCCCCTCTTCCTGTATCGCCTCACATTTACCGAAGTCCTGGTCGCATTGCACCGCGTTGTCGAAGCGCGGCGCGACCCGATGGTGTTCGGCCACGGCCTGCTGGTACGCGGCTTCGCACTGGGCCACGTCGAGCGGCTGCGCGTCTGCCTGTGGCGCGCGGCAGTCAGCCAGCGTATTCAGCACCACGCCGGTGGGCTCGCCGCCGTCGCAGGCCACCAGGCCGGCGGGCAGGGCAACGGCCATCAAGGTCAGCCGGAGATTGCGGGAACGCTTCATCGCAGACTCCTTATGGGGTAATGGCGGCGGCGTTGACCAGGCCGACGCTGATCGCGATAGCGGCGCTGAAGACGCCGGCCGAGACCACGTTCTGGTCTATCTGTTCGGACAGCTTGCCGCTGGCGAGGCGCGCGATGAGAAACGCCAGCACCTGCACCACCGCGGCCACCATGCCCCAGATCAGTGCATCGAGCAGGCTGACCGAATGGCTGATGGCCGACTGGATGGGCAGCGCCAGCCCGATCAGGCTGCCACCAAAGGCGATGGCCGCGGCGGTGTTGCCTGCGCGGATCAGCTTGATCTCGCTGTGCGGGGTGACCAGCAGGACGATGCCGACGGCGGCAAACAGCACCGCCACGCCGACACCGAAATAGGTCAGGAAGGCGAGGAAACTTTCAAGCGAAATAGCCTGTTGCATGGGGTGTCCTTGGGAAAGGTGAAAATGCGTCTGTGTGGTCCGCAGCCGGCGCTGCGGAAGTCGGCGCTCAGGTGATGTCGATGTCGGCGATGGTCAGGTCCACGCCCACCGAATAGGTCACGCTGAACTGGTTGGGGCCCGAATCCTCGGCCGATACCAGCAGGAATTCCTCGCGCGCCAGTTCCGCCACGTCGCGGCTGTACAGCATTGCATAGTGGGTCAGGTCGCCATCGCGCCGCGCCGGCTGGTGGCGGTAAAGCACTTCGTCGTAGACCATGGCCGGAATACGTGCAGTACCCGCGGTACTGTTGGTTACCCGCAGCCACTGCCGCCCGGCATATTCAATTTCTGCCGCACCCAGATGCGCGCTTTCCATGACGAAGCTGCGGAACGCGTGCTTGGTCGGCGGGTTCACCGTTTCGTGGAAGACGAAGCCCTTGATGGCCTCGACGTCGTCGCCGACGGTGCTGACCTGCAGGAAGGCGTCGTCATCCAGGTAAAAGCGATGCAGCGCGTAGCCGTCGCCCAGGTCCACATGCCCGTAGCAAGGCACGCCCTGGTAGCCGGCCGGCAGCTCCTCGGTCATGGCGCCGGGCGCGATCCGGTACAGGGTGCGGTCGAACTGGATGCGCCCACCAATCCGCAGGCTCAGCGGCAAGGCATGCGCCAGCGCGCCAGGCAGCGGCGCCGGTTCGGCCGGGATACGGCCCAGCAACTTGTCCAGCAGGCCCATGGTTATTGCTTGCGCTGTCCGAACAGCGATTCGGCGGCAAGCAGCTTCTGGTCCACGGGCGTCGACGACCCCTCGATGACGGTACCCGACGAGGAACCGCGCAGACGCTCGAGGATGCCGTCGACGTTGGTCGCATCCTTGACCAGGCCGGCGTTGGCCAGCCGCGCCTGCAGGTCGCCGTCGCCGGCTTCGTGCTCCAGCTGCTGCGCCGCTTCCATGCGCGCGCTGTTTTCTTCCTGGCGCTGCTTGATGCGCTCCAGCGAATCCAGCGCAGTGCCGATCTTGCTGTTGGCACCCGAATGGCGCGCCGCCACCGCCGACTGCGCGCGCTGCACCGCTTCGGTGGCCTTGACCGTGTTGATCTGCTGCTTCAGGCGCGTGAGCTGGGTTTCGGTGCTGCGGATCGCGTTCTTCAGCGAGCTGATGCTGGTGTCCAGGCCTTGCACGTTGCCGGCCTCGCCCTGCAGATCGCGTTCGACCTCGGAAAGCTTCTCGGCAACTTCGCGGGCCAGGTTCTCGTCACCCTTGGCCAGCGCGCCCTGCACATAACCTTCGTACTCCTTGCGCTTGGCCAGCAGGGCACTGCCACGATTGGCCGACAGTTGGCGCTGCGCCATGACCTTGGTCAGCGCTTCCTTGGACTTGGCCAGCTCGCTGGTGCTGTCGCGCATTTCCTGGTCCAGGATGCGGATTGCGTTCTTGTCGACCACGGCTTGGCCGGCTTCATTGGCAGTGCCACGGAACAGGGTGAAGATCTTGGCGAGAATGCTCATGCGTGCACCAGGAAAGGCTTGAGGGTTTCGATCGCATCGATGGCATTGACGCCCAGCGTGCGGATTTCCAGGACGATCTGGGCTTCGGTGGAGTCGGCGGACAGCTCGCCGAAGACCACGTACACGTCCTCGCCATCGACCGAGGCCAGGCCCAGGTTGGACAGCGGATTGATCGGGTTAAGGCGCAGGCAGGCGTCATTGAAGGCAGCCCGGTCGTGGACCTGCTGGCCGGTCACCAGTGGCGTGGAGACATAGATCTGATCCTCGCTGAGGACCAGGGTGATCTCCAGATCGCCGGCCTCGGTCAGCACCACCTGCAGCGCGCCTTCGGCCTCGGGCAGCACAGCGACGTTGGCATCGCCGAAGTTTTCAGCCAGACGCTGGCGCAGGGTGTCGGTAGTCCAGTGCAACATGGGGTTCCTTGCTCTTTCGGAAGCTGGCGGGGGCGCCGATTATGCGACACCCCGCGTTACGTCGATACGCGCGGGCACGCCGGCACCGGCGAGGAAAAGCAGGCAGCGGGTTTCCAGCACGCATCTGTCCCGGCGGCGGCCTCTGCCGGGATGCTGGCGCGCGCTTGCCGGGTCGTTCAAAGCATGCCTGTGAGACGGACGGGGGCCGCCAAGCGCCCGCCCAGGCCAGATCGGGAACCCCACCGGCTGCCCCATCGCACAACGTGAAACCGGTGCTTGCCGCCGTGCGGGCTTGCCAGCACCATGCGCAGAAACCGGGGGAAGTCCGCACCATGCCGCCATGCCTGCACCTGCAACGAATGAGTTGGTTTGCCCTGGCGCTTTGCACCCTGACAGGGTTGGCCAGCTGCAAACCCGGGCCTGCACCGCCGCCGGCAGTGGTGGCCAGTGCGCCCGAGGCCGCCGTCAGGCAACTGGCCCGGCACCTGCACGACAACAACCTGCAGGGCTTCGCCCGCGATTCGGTACCGGCAGCCGACTACGCGCGCCTGGAGACTGCCTGGCGCGAAGGTCGCAGCCGTTGGCCCTTGACCGAGTTGCCGCTGGACGACCAACTTGAGCCGCTGCTCGCAACGCTGGCCGCGCCCGACGCCGAAGTCACGCTGCAACAAAGCTTCAAGCGTAATTTTGCCAACCAGGGCAAGGACTTGAAGGACGCGGCCCATTCCCTGGGCCTGTTCGGCGTGCAGTACGTCAAGCGCGAAGGCGTGTTCACCGAAGAAGAGCGCGCCCACTACGCGCAGATGATCGCGGCCCTGAGCGACTGGGCGCAGCGCGCGCCGCTGTCGGACCCCAAACGCGGCGCGGCGACCATTCCGCCGCTGGTGGCGGCCGCGCGCCAGACCGGGCTGACCACGCCACAGAGTTTCCACGCTGCCGGCATGAGCGGCACCCTGCAGCGGCTGTCGCCCTTCCTTGCCGCGTTCAAGACCGTGCTTGCGGACTACGGCTTGCCGCTGGACCGCAGCCTGGCCGCGCTGGACACCGCCCTGGTCGAGCAGAAAGGCGATCGGGCGCGGGTTCGCATTACCTATCCGCTGGGTCAGCGCCGTATCGATACGGTGGTAAGCCTGCAGCGACGCGACGGGCACTGGTACCTGAGCGAGCCCCTGCGCCGGGCCGAGCTGGCGTTGGCCGCGCCAACCGGCGAAACCGCCGCGCCGGAAACGCTGCAGTTGCCCCAGCTTCCATTGCCTGCACTGAAGCCCGATTGATGAACCAGCGCGCCTTGCTGATGAGGCAGCGGGGATGGCTGGGCCATAATGGCCGCAATGCCTGAACAGAACTCCCTGCCGTTTCCCGCCGCGCCGCCGCCCGGACCTGGTCCAGAGTCCACGCCACCGCTGGAGCCGTTGCCCGCCAACCCACGCCCGCCCGCCCGTGCGGTGAGGCGCTCACTGTGGGCGAGGCTGATGAGCAAGCTGGCCGATCCCTGGATCACCCCCAGCATCGAGCCCGAGGATCCACGCCAGTACGTGGATCAGCGCCCGGTCTGCTACGTGCTGGAAGACTACGGCCTGTCCAATGCGCTGATCCTGGACCGCGCCTGCCGCGATGCCGGCATGCCCTCGCCGCTGTCGCCGCTGCCCGGCGATCCACTGGGCCGCAAGCGCGCCTATGTGGCCCTGTCACGGCGCAATGCGGGCGCCTCGCCGCTGGGCGTGCTGAGCGCGCCCCAACCGCCCAGCAGCAAGACCCATTCCGGTTCACTGGCGCGACTGCTGCAGGCGCACCGCGCCAATCCAGAGCTGGATGTGCAGCTGATTCCGGTGTCGATCTTCGTGGGGCGCTCTCCGGAAAAAGCCAGCGGCTGGTTTTCGGTACTGTTTTCGGAAAACTGGGCCATCGTGGGTCGTTTCCGCCGCTTGCTGGCCATCCTGCTGAACGGCCGCGACACCATCGTGCGCTTTGCCGCGCCGGTGTCGGTCCGCGACAGCATCGCCGAGGACCTGACCCCCGAACGCATCGTACGCAAGCTGTCGCGCGTGCTGCGCACCCATTTCCACCGCATCCGCGAGTCGATCATCGGCCCCGACCTGTCCACCCGCCGCCTGCTGGTGGACCAGGTGCTGGCGGCCGAGCCGGTGCGCGAGGCCATTGCCGCGCAGGCCAGGCGCGACAACATCAAGCCCGAAGACGCGTGGAAGAAAGCCCACGCCTATGCCTGGGAAGTGGCCGCCGACTATTCGGCGCCGGCGGTGCGTTCGGCCAGCTTCCTGCTCAGTCACGTCTGGAACCGCATTTTCGACGGCATGCTGGTCCACCACCTGGACAAGTTCAAGGAAGCCGCGCCGGGCCACGAAGTGGTCTATGTGCCCTGCCACCGCAGCCACATGGATTACCTGGTGCTGTCGTACCTGCTGTACGAACGCGGCATCGTGCCGCCGCATATCGCCGCCGGCATCAACCTCAACCTGCCGGTGGTCGGCACGCTGCTGCGCAAGGGCGGCGCGTTCTTCATGCGCCGCAGCTTCCGCGGCAACCCGCTGTATTCGGCGGTGTTCACCGAGTACGTGGCGCAACTGGTGTCTGGCGGTTATTCGCTGGAGTATTTCATCGAAGGCGGGCGCTCGCGCACCGGGCGCCTGCTGCAACCCAAGGGCGGCATGATCACCATGACCGTGCGCGCATTCCTGCGCCAGCCCAAGCGTCCGGTCCTGTTCCAGCCGGTCTACATCGGCTACGAGAAGCTGCTGGAAGGCGCCAGTTACCTGGATGAACTCAGTGGCCGGCCCAAGGAAAAGGAATCGATCTGGGAAGTACTGTGGAGCATTCCAAAGGTGCTGCGGCAGAACTACGGCCAGGTGGTAGTGAACTTCGGCGAAGTCATCTACCTCAATGACATGCTGGCCAAGCACGCGCCGCAATGGGATGGCGAGGCCCTTGGCGAGGAAGAAAAACCGTCCTGGCTGTCCGCGACCGTGGATGCTTTGGCCGAGCACATCCACGTGCGCATCAATGCCGCGGCCGACGTCAACCCGATCAACCTGCTGGCGCTCGCGCTGCTGTCCACGCCCAAGCATGCAATGGGCGAAGCCGACCTTATCGCGCAGATCGAACTGTGCAAGACGCTGCTGTCGGACATGCCGTACTCGGACCGCGTGACCATCACCCCGCACACGCCCGAACGCATCATCGCCCACGGCGTGCACATCAACGTCCTGCGCCGCATCCAGCATCCGCTGGGCGACGTGCTGGACGTGGTCAGCGACGACACTGCGGTGTTGATGAGCTACTACCGCAACAACGTGCTGCACCTGTTCACCGCCGCGGCATGGATTGCCTGCTGCTTCCAGAGCAACCGGCGCATGGCCCGCGGCCGGGTCATCAAGCTGGGTCGTTCGCTGTATCCGTTCCTGCAGGCGGAACTGTTCCTGCCCTGGAGCGAGGACGAGTTCGCCGAACGCATCGACAGGACCATTGACGTTTTCGTTCGCGAGAGCCTGCTGGAACAGGTCAATGAAGATGCCGGCGGCATCCTGCAACGCCATGCCGGCCAGACCGACGAAGTCTTCCGCCTGCGCGCCATCGGCCATTCGCTGCAACAGGCCTTCGAGCGCTACTACATCGCCATTTCCGTGCTGGTCAAGAACGGCCCGGGCATGCTGGGCACCGCAGAACTGGAAAGCCTGTGCCAGCAGGCCGCGCAGCGGCTCAGCCTGCTGTACGCGCCGGCCGCGCCGGAATTTTTCGACAAGGCCCTGTTCCGCACTTTCATCCAGAAGCTGCGCGAGCTGAAACTGGTGTGGCCGGATGAAAACAGCAAGCTGGTGTTCGACGAACGCCTGGACGCCTGGGCCAAGGACGCCAAGGTCATCCTGGGCCGTGAGCTGCGCCACACCATCGAGCGGGTCAGCCCGGAAGCGGCCAGGCCCGAGGGGTCTGCCTCCGAGCGCTCCATGGGGCAAAGCGACTGATCACGCGGCGCGGTGATGGGGCCATGTTAGGGTTCGGCCGGAACTTCGGCCCCTGGCGACACGGATGAACAACCTCAACCCCGCGGTGTCCGCCAACATGACCGCGCCACGGCCTGCATGGATGCAGATACCCACGCTGGCCGGCCGGCTGCTCTGGCGGCATTGGCCCGCCCTACTATTCTGGTTCTTTGCCCAGCGCGTGGCCTACGACCTGCTGCTGGGGCTGTCGATCTGGCTGGCCGAAACCAGCGTGCTGCTGTCCTACGCCGCGATCGCGTTGTTGATCGTTACCCAGCTGGTCGGCGTGATCGCGATGTTCCTGGTGGTTCGCAGCTCACTGCCCAGCGCCGGGATCAGCGTTGCGCCGTCCTCCCCTGAGGTCCGGCCGTGGCTCAAGGTGCTGGCCGTGGCATTGCTGCCGTTCTTCGCCTATTACGCCAGCTGGGGTCTGCTGGACGGGGTCAAGCGCGATTTCGCCCTGAGCTACATTTTTGGCGTCTCGTTCGAACGCCGGGAGTCGCTGCAGGACATCCTGGCGCTGCGCGGACTGTGGATGGCGCTGCTGGCCTCGTGGGCGCTGCGCGTTGTGGCGAAGCGACGCCTTGCGGCGACACGCCACGGCGCGTGGTCGATCGTGGTGGCGGTATGCGAGGCCTACTGGTTGTTCGTCGGCGCCGCGGTCATCGCCCGCGCCTACGCCTGGTCGCGCGAATGGTGGCATTCGCGCGTGGCGTATGTCGCGGTCGCCGACTGGTGGGAGAACCCGTTGCTGGGCGTCATCTCGCTGGCGCCACTCAAACGCACGCTGGCTCCCTTGCTGGATTTCACGGCCACTGCCGCTGGTGGAGTAGTGATGCCCCTGGTGTGGCTCGCGATAACCGCGCTGGTATACGGCATGGACCTGCGCCGCCGCCGCCGGCTGGACCCGGCCGAGGCGCGGCTGCGGCTGGCGGCACGCCGCTACCGGCACCTGGACCTGGTGTGGAGGCGGGTGATCGAGAAAGTGAGTGGCGGCTGGACCAGCAAGGGCGTGCCCATCCTCAACAGCATCCGGTTGGTGCTGAGGGCCGGGCTGCCCGCCGTGCTGGTGCTGTGCGTAGGTTGGCAGCTGCTGGCATTCGTCGACGCACATGCCTGGCGGATCGCAGTGGACCTGATCGGCGCGCATGAATGGCGCCAGTGGCAGGTCTTCGGCTCGCCCCTCTCACTGCTGTTCAACGGCCCATTGTCGCTGCGTCCGGCGCTGTTTACCGAACTCTTGCGTATCGTGTTGCTGGCGGCAACCTTCGACCGCGCCATGGCCGGGCTGCGCTCCGTCCCCCGCTAGGGGCTGGCCGGCGGCAGTGGGAAGCTCAGGTAGCTGCCGTGGGGCGTGGTGGTGCTGGGGGGGAAGAAGATCTCGGCACGCAGGCCGTCGGTCGTCATATCCGCCGGTAACAGGAAGGCGTGGCTGAACGCAAATGCTTCCCCAGGCTTGGCTCCGACCCGCGCAAATGACGGGCCCGGGCGCGTACCGCAACTGTCGTTGAAGCCGCGGTCGCGCAGCCGCCTGCCCAGCCGGTAAGGTTCGTTGGCCGGCCAACGCCGGCCCGCGGCATCGACCAGCCGCCCCCGGCAACGGTCCAGTAGCACGGCGGTCGCCTCGCGGCCCGGCTTCACTTGGTAATGAACCAGCAACAGCGAACCCGGCGCATGCGGATAGTCGGCCACGGCCGTGCCCGCACCGGGCTCGAATTCCACCTTGCTGATACGCCAGCCCGAGCCCTCGTACGGGCTCCAGCCGGTTTTGCCAGCATCGACACGATGGTTGGGAGCAGCCCTGTCCCATTCGGCGCGCGAATCGCGGTAAGGGAGGTAAAAGGCCAAGCTGCCCAGCAACAAGGTGCCCCCTAACCAGAGCCGGTTGCGCTGCCACCAGCCACGCGGGATTGACGGTTCAAACGCGTCGTTCATGGGTCGGTCCGCGTTCGCATGTCCAGCTCCGGTACTGCCTTGCGGCGCAGTTCCGCCAGCGCTACCGCGCCGAGTCCGGGATCGATGTCGAGCAGGTGGTCCATGCCGGCGGGCGCGCCGAGTCCCCAATAGAATTGCAGCGTGGCGTTCTCCAATGCCTGCTCGGGCACGTCGAAGAAATAGGCGCCGGTGGCCGCAATGCCGGTGGCCAGCGAGGTCTCGGCCAGATTGACGCCGTCCAGCTTGGGCCGGTCCCCACCGGAAGCCGAATAAATGCGACCGTCACGGGTCCGCAACTGGGCACTGAGGAACCCTGGCTCCCGCGAGGCCGTGGCTTCGATCAGGGCCGACAACCAGATGCCGTCCGCACGCACCACCTGGCTAGGATCGCCGCTGTAGCGACCGTCGACCCGGTAGGCCCGGGCCAGCTTCAAGCGCTTCACCGTGACCTCGAAGTTGCGCGCCCTGGCCGGCGCGCCGATCACGCCGGCAACCACCAACGGAGCGACCTTCTCTTCGTAGCTTGGCTGTTGCTTGCGCAAGACCACGATCAAGCCCAGCGCGCAGAGGGTCGCCACGACCAGACGCCAGTGAACCGTCAAATGCCGTGCGGAGGAGCTCATGAGCCCGTACCCCCACAAGGCGCAGTGAGGGCGATCGGCAGGCGCTTGCCCGGACCGTCCTGTACCCAGAATTCGTCCCCGGCAAGGTAGCCGCGTTCAACGTGGCGCCGCCGGTAAACACCCCAGGTGGGGCGAGCCGGCACGACATCACCGGTCGGTACTTCCCAAACCAGGTCAACCCTCACCGGCAAGCCGGGCTGAAGCACCGGAAGGGTGTGGTCATCTGCCCGCTGGCTGTACTTGGGTTTGCGCGGATCGCTGCGGCCGTCGGCCAGCCAGACCACGTCCTCGGCCAGATAGGCGCCCATGGCCAGCCACCCGTCCGCGAGGTTCTCGACCTGTACGCGCAGGACCAGGAACTGGCGTTGTCCGCGCATGCCTTTCGGCTGGCCGGGATACAGGTCGGTGGCCCACGCGCACAGCGGTGTCAGCGCAAAGACGCCCGTTTCGAAACGCTGGCCGAGCTGGGTTTCCGGAGGGACTTTCGATCCGGCCGACGGCGCGCGCTCGAACCCCCCCAGCAGCAAGACCGCCAGCGCAGTGATCGCGGTGGCGATGATCGCCGCACGCCAATAGCGTCGTTTCCATAGCACGCCCAGATCGTCGAAGAGTTTCATGCGCGCTGATTCAAGATCTGGCGTATTCCTGCACGGTAATCAGTTCCTTCAACAACAGTGTCAGCGCCTGTCCAGCGGCCGAACCGGTCCCGGTGCGGCGCAGCTTGGCCGCGGCAGAGCTTAGCCGCACTGGCGTGATGCTGTCATTGCCGGCGCGTGAGGGGAAGGCAGGTAACCGGCTTGGTGACGCGCGATCAGCTCAGACCCGGGATCCGCTTTGCCGTGCAGGTTGCTGGTACCGCCACGACCGGCCCAGCCCCGCCCGGACCGGCCTCACAGTGAAATCTTTGCCGGGAAGGTCCGATCAAGCCAGTGCCGTGCGGACCTGCCTGCCATGGCATTGCGTACCAGCGGCAACAACGGCGAGGCGCATTCCTGCAACAGGGACTCGTCATCGACGACCAGCACCATGCGCAGCACCGCATCGCCACCCGCCAGGATCGCCGGCGGCAGGTATTCGCGGAAGCCGTAGTGCTCGAACACGCTGTGCAGGAACGGTTCGCAGGCGATCAGGCCGAACTGGACGCGCTGCTGTTGGGCATGGCGCCAGGTTTCCTGCACCAGCGCGTCGACCACCGACTTGACCCGCTGGTCGGCCTGCACCGCAAAACGTGTGCATACCGCCACCCGCTCCAGCGGCCAGGTCTGGGCGAAGCGATCGATCTGGAACAGGCTGCCGTACTCGACCTGCACGGCCGGGGAGTCAAAGTCGTGCACGCGCAGCGTCGCCACGGCCTGCCGCCCCTCCTCGACTACCACGACCGTGCCGCTGGCATCCAGGCCGTCGGAGATGCGCCGGCTGCGGGGCGGGTGGTCGCGACCCTGCTCCTGGAAATAGACCTCGCGCCGCAGCCGTTGCACGTCACCCAGTGGTTCGCCGGGCTGGATGCGTCGGACCCGCAGCGGCGTGGCCTGCGCGCGACGCTCCAGACGCTGCACGCACGACAAACCGCTGACCGCGCCTTCAGCGGCGGCGGTCGGGTCCGGCGTATGTGCAACGCGGTCGTTCACCCTGGATCCTGCAAGGACAGTAAATGTGTTTCCCCTCCACGCCACGCAAACATCGCGCCAACGCAGGCGCCGCAGTGCGGACCGCAGGTCTTGCCGCCACTGCCGCAGGTCGGGGCAGCCGCTGACGCTGGCCGTGACAAGTGACGCATCGCGTCAGTAAACAACTGGATGGGCCGCCAGTCGGGACAGGCGGGCGTCGCGTGCGCGTGTCGCTGCTGCTAGGCGGGTTGGTCGGGAATCAGCGCGCTTTCCAGCCGCGAGATGCAGTCCCGCAACCACAGCTTGCGCTTCTTCAGGCGCTTGATTGATAGCTCGTCGGCCTGGATGTCGGCAACCAGAAGGTCGATTTCGGCGTCAAGGTTGCGGTGCTCAAGCCGGAGCTCGTACACGCGGCGGGTGATTTCGGACAGGCTCAGAGGTTCCACGCCGCCAGCGTACACCGCAGGGCGCACGGCCGTCACCGCGGTCGGGGCCGGTACAATGGGCGGCTGAATGAGCCTCGTAATTTCCCCGTCCCTGCCCCTGCGCGATCCGGTCCGAGCTGCCGGCACGGCGAGCCGCCGCGCCCAGCGCCTGCAGCGTCAGGTAGGCCAGGCTATTGCCGATTACCGCATGATCGAAGCCGGCGACAAGGTCATGGTTTGCCTGTCGGGCGGCAAGGACAGCTACACCCTGCTGGACATGCTGCTGCAGCTGCAGAAAAAAGCGCCGATCGATTTCCAGCTGGTCGCCGTGCACCTGGACCAGAAACAGCCCGGCTATGACGCGACCGTATTGCCCGCCTACCTGAAGCGGATTGGCGTGGCGTTCCAGATCGTCGAGCAGGACACCTATGCGGTGGTCAGTCGGGTGATCCCGGAGGGCCGAACGATGTGCTCACTGTGCTCGCGACTGAGGCGTGGCGCCCTGTATGCGCATGCGGCCGCCAACGGCTTCAGCAAGATCGCGCTGGGCCACCACCGCGACGACATGGTGGCCACCTTCTTCCTTAACCTGTTCTTCCACGCCAAGCTCAGCGGCATGCCGCCCAAGCTGCTCAGCGACGACGGCTGCCACCTGGTGATCCGGCCGCTGGCCTATGCCAGTGA
>JBDSUI010000135.1:0-9392 GCA_039927795.1 Pseudoxanthomonas sp. | reverse complement strand
ACCGAATACCAGCCGCAGCAGCGGATGGCGAGGCTTGCGTGGCGCAAACAATGCACGCAGGCGGGCGTTATCGAAACGGAAATGGCGGGGTGACGCGTGGGGATTGGCAGACATGCGGGGCGGTCGTGACAGAATGCGGCAAGCGCCGGTGCCGCAGTATCGGATGACCGTCCGATGACAATGTGAGAACTTCGTTAAACAGCATGTCCCTGATTAACTTCGATTCAATAGAAGATGGCGGTTTCGCGGAAGTCGAAGCGCTGATCGATGGCGATGCCGAATCGCTGATCGTGCATCGCCATGGCGCCAGCGTTCGCGCGTGGCTGAACGTATGCCCGCACGCCGGACGTCGGTTGGACTGGGCGCCAGGCAAATTTATGAAAAGCAAGGAAGGGCATCTGATCTGCGCTGCGCACGGTGCGTCCTTCGAACTTGCAGGCGGCCATTGCGTAGCTGGGCCGTGCCGCGGCGATTCGCTGCGGGCCATCGCAGTGGAAGTGCGCGACGGCGAGGTGGTGCTGAGCCAGTGAGCGTCCTGCGATTCCTGTAGATCCGGGCTTGCCCGGCTGCCTTGGGCGACTGATACAAAGCAGCCGGGCCCAGCCCGGCTCTACAACTGCGGGGTCGTTCCCTTGCTGCTAGCGCAGCACGGTCAATCCGCTTTCGGCCAGGGTGCGCTTGGCCAGCTCTAAATCATGCTGCTTGACCAGCACGTAGTCGGTATCGAAGGTGGAAACGGCGAAGATTCCGATCTTCGCCAGCGCCAGTGGCTGCAGCACTCGCGCCAGCACGCCGGTCATGTGGAAGGGAAATGGACCCTGCAGCACCAGACAACTCCATTCGCGCTCGCACTGCACGTCTTCCGGCACCATGCTTTCATCGCAGACAATCGAAAGCGCTTCATCGCTCCACGATACCGATGCGAATCCGCCCGGATGAAACCAGTGCGGCAGGGCCGTGCCGGTCGGCAACCGGCAGATGGCAAAGGATCCGGCCACCGGCTTCAGCACCAGCGTGACAGCGCTCTCAGCCACGCGCACCCCACCAGAACATCAGGTTGATCATAAGTACCACCACGCCGGTATAGATCAGCGACAACGGGCCGCCCACGCGCCACAGTTGCCTGCTGGTGTAGTTGGCCGGGCCGGTGACCATGGAGATGATGGGGTTGGACGCCGACATGAGATTGTTGGACGCCGACAGCGCCACGATCAGTGCAAACGCGGTGGGATTGCCGCCGGTCGCCAGTGCCAGGTTGATCGCCAGCGGCACCATCACGATGGTCGCGCCGACGTGGCTGATCACCAGCGAAAATGCGGTAGTCAACAGGGCGATGGCCAGTTCCAGTACCCAGATCGGAATGCCTTCGGGCAATCGCTCCACGGTGTGGCCCGCCACCCAGGCCGCGGTGCCGCTGCTGTCCATGGCCCAGCCCAGGGGAATCAGGCCGGCCATCAGGAACACGGTCTTCCAGTTGATCGACGCATAGGCTTCGTCCATGCGCAACACGCCGGTCACCAGCATGCCGGCTACGCCGGTCATCAGGGTCAGCGCCACCGGCAGCTTCGAGGTCAGCGCGATCACGATGGTGACGGCGAAGATAGCCATGGCCATCTTGAACTTGTGCGGGCGCTGCTCGCCCTTCGGATAATCAGTGACCACCACGAAATCGCGGCTTTGCGCGGCCACCGCCAGGTCCTGCCAGATGCTGTGGAACACCAGCAGGTCGCCCGCGCGCAGCGCCACATTGCGCACGTCATCGCGCATGACCTTCTTGTCGCGGTTGATCGCCAGCAGGCTGATGCCGGCCTGCTTGCGCAGGCGCATGTCGCCGGCGGTCTTGCCGATGTATTTGGAGGTGGGCGGCACCACCGCTTCAGAAATGCCGGCGCGGCTGGGATTGAACAGATCACCGAACTGGCGCAGCCGCGAGGACAGGCGCAGGAACTGGTTCTGGGAGAAGTCCTGCACCTGCTGGCGCGAACCCATGACGCCCAGCACGCTGCCCACCCAGATGCGCATGTCGGCCGAGGGCGACAGGCGCGAGTCGTTGCCGGTCTGCAGGGCCAGCATCAGCGGCGCCTCGTGCAGCGCTTCGGCTTCGCCCAACGACATGCCCACCAGCGGGCTTTCAGCGCTGACCGTCAATTCATAGACGTCGCCCTGGATGCCGTAGGTATTGGCGAAATAGCTTTCCGTGCGCGCGGGCGCCACGCTGGTTTCAGCGTCCTCGCGCAGCAGCTTGTCACCGCGGTAGCGGAAGTACAGCAGCGTGGCCACGATCAGGGCCACGCCTACCGGCAACGGCGCGAACATGCGCAGCGGTTCGATGGTGGCCATGCCCGAGGGAAGGTTGTTGTTGGCCGAAATCAGCAGGTCGTTGAGCAGGATCAGCGGCGAGTTGCCCACCATGGTCAGCGCGCCGCCCATGACAATGGCCGCCGCAATCGGCAGCAGCAGGCGCTGCAGCGACAAGCCGCTGCGCGAAGCCAGGCGCGAAGCCACCGGCAGGTACAGCGCCATCACCGACGGGTTCTGCATGAAGGAAGAATTGAGGCTGGCAATGGCCATGGTCATCATCAGCAGGCGCTGCTCGATGCCGTGGCCACGTCGCAGCAGCCACGAGGCCAGCCGGTTCAAGGCGCCGGTGCGGTCCAGCCCGGCACCCAGGATGGTGGTGGCAATGATGCTCATCACCGCGTTGCCCGAGAAGCCCCCGAACAGTTCTTCGGGTGCAATCAGTCCGGTCAGGCCCAGGATCACCAGCACGATCAGCGCGACCACGTCGGCGCGGATGCGTTCAAACAGGAACATCGCCATGGTGAAACAGACCAGCCCCAGGACCAGCTTCATGTCGTTGGTCAGCGTCAGGGCGGTGTCCATTACGCGCCTTGGTCCTGTTCGTTGTTCATCTCAGCGGCGGTCGTACACAAGATCCCACACCCCATGGCCCAGCTTCTGGCCACGGGTCTCGAAGTGCGTCTGCGGACGCCAGTCCGGACGCGGCAGGTGGCCGCGCGGCCCGGCGCGGTTTTCCAGCCCGGGCGTCGCATCCAGTACGTCCCACATCTGTTCTGCATAATCCTGCCAGTCGGTGGCGGCATGCAGGCGCCCGCCGACGCGCAGGCGCGAGGTCAGCAGCGCGGCGAATTCCGGCTGGATCAGGCGGCGCTTGTTGTGGCGCTTCTTGTGCCAGGGGTCGGGGAAATAAATGCGTATCTCGTCCAGCGAGCCGGGCTCGATTTCCTCGCGCAGCACTTCCACTGCGTCATGGTGGTACAGCCGCACATGGGCGGCGCCGTCGGCCTGCAGTGCATTCAGCAGCCGGCCTACGCCCGGCGCATGTACTTCGATGCCCAGGTAGTCGCGGTCCGGATCCTGCGACGCGGCGAAGCGCAGTGCATCGCCATTGCCGAAACCAATCTCCATCACCCGCGGCGCGGCACGCCCGAAGGTCTGGTCGAAGTCACGCCGCTGACCCGTGTAATCCAGTCCCAGCTGCGGCCACAGCTCATCGAAGGCGCGCTGCTGGGCAGGGGTAAACCGCCCTTGGCGCAGGACAAAGCTGCGCACCGCGCGAGGGCCGGTGGTGACCGTGTAGGGCTTGGGCGGATGGGGCGCGGTGCCGGTCATCTCAGCCGATCAGTCCGTCCACCGGCGAGGAGGCGCTGGCATAGCGCTTGCGCGGAATACGCCCGGCCAGGAACGCTTCGCGCCCTGCTTCCACCGCTTTGCGCATGGCACTGGCCATCAGCACCGGGTCGCGTGCGCCGGCAATTGCGGTATTCATCAGCACGCCGTCGCAGCCCAGTTCCATGGCGATGGCCGCGTCCGAAGCCGTGCCCACGCCGGCATCGACAATGATTGGCACCTTGGCGTTCTCGATGATCTCCAGCAGGTTGTAACGATTCTGGATGCCCAGTCCTGAGCCAATCGGCGCGGCCAGCGGCATCACCGCCACGCAGCCGATTTCCTCCAGGCGTTTGGCCAGGATTGGATCGTCGCTGGTGTAGACCATCACCTGGAAACCGTCGGCCACCAGTTGTTCGGCTGCCTTCAGCGTCCCGATCACATCCGGAAACAGCGTGCGCTGGTCACCGAGCACTTCCAGCTTCACCAACGTGTGGCCGTCCAGCAGTTCTCGCGCCAGGCGGCAGGTGCGCACCGCGTCTTCGGCGGTGTAACAGCCGGCGGTATTGGGCAGCAGGGTGAAGCGGTCGGGCGGCAGCACGTCGAGCAGGTTGGGTTCGTTGGGCGACTGGCCCAGGTTGGTACGGCGAATGGCGACGGTGACGATTTCGGCGCCAGCCGCGTCGGTGGCGCGCCGGGTCTCGTCAAAATCCTTGAACTTGCCAGTGCCGGTGAGCAGGCGCGAGTGGAAAGCCTTGCCCGCGATGATGAGCGGGTCGTGCAGACGGGGTGCGCTTGTCGGAGTGTTTGTCGGTGGGTTCATGCGCCGATTATCGCTTATGTGCAGCGGCCATGTACCGCGTGCCGCCGCCACATGGGCGTCCGGCAATGGTGAGCCTCAGCCGCCGCCAAGCGCATGCACGATCTCGATGCGGTCGCCCGGGCCCAGTGCATGGGTCGGGTGCTGGCTGCGCGGCACAATTTCGCCGTTGACCTCGACCGCGACGCGACGTTCGGCCAAGCCCTCTTCGGCAAGCAATTGCGTGAGCGTGCCGCCTGCGGGGAAATGGCGGGTATGACCGTTGAGCTGGATTTCCATTTCTCTATTTTGCCCCATCCCTGCAGCCTATGATGCATCGCAGCGTGAGGGTGGTAGTGCCGAGGTGAAACCATGTGCCGATACGCCGCCGTACGTTTGCTGCACCACCGGCAAGCCGGCCCCATTTCCTGGAGATGCTGCATGAAGTCCGTCCGTCCCGTTCGTACCCTGATCGCCCTGGCCCTTGCACTTGCTACGGCACCTGCTTTCGCGGAGGGGGCCTACACACAGACGTATTTCTTCGGCGACAGCCTGACCGACTCGGGCCATTTCCAGAACACGCTGCCGGCCAATATCCGCGACCAGGCCGGCCGTTTCACCACCAATCCGGGTTGGGTCTGGGCGCAATGGGTCGCCGATCACTACGGCACTGACGCCAGCACCGATAACCAGGGCGGATCAAACTACGCCATCGGTGGCGCACGCATCGACACTCCGGTGGTCAATACTATCCCGGTGACCGCCCAGGTTGACCTTTATCTGTCCACGCACGGTGAGGTTGCCGATCCCAACGCCCTGTACACGGTATGGGGCGGCGGCAATGACTTGCTGGCTTTCGATTTCGCTGCACCAGTAGGCGCGCAGATGGTCGAAGCGGTGGGCCAATTGCAGGCGGCCGGCGCCCGTTACGTGCTGGTTCCCACGGTGCCGGATGCAGGCCTGACGCCCTTCGCCATTTCGGTAGGCGGCGGCGTGCCCGCGCTCGCCACGTCCATCGCCAGCACGTTCAACACCGACATCTTCGCTTCGTTGAGCCGGGCCGGCCTGCGCGTAATTCCGCTCAACACCTTTCTGTTGCAGCAGGAAATCGTTACCGAAGCCTCGCGCTACGGGTTCACCAACATCAACAGTCCGGCCTGCCCGGGCAGTTCCCTGACCTGCACGCCAAGCAACTACGTGGTGCCCGGCGCCGACCAGACCCATGTGTTCGCCGATGGCGTGCACCCCAGCAGCGCCACCCACCGGATCCTGGCCGACTATGCGGTTTCGGTGCTTGAAGGTCCGCGCCAGATCGCGATGCTGCCTTACTCGGCGACCATCACGGGCCGCTCGCGTGCCGACCGCGTCGCCCTGCACGTGGCTGGCGCGCCGGAAGCAGAAGGCGCGCGCTGGTGGGGCGACCTGCGTGGTGACTGGCAGCAACACGACCGTGGCGATGCCTTTGAAGGCACCACCCCGGCCGGCACCTTCGGTGTCGACTGGTCGCATGGCGAGGTGGTGTTTGGTGGTTTCCTCGGCTTCGGTCGCGGTACCCAGGACTACGGCAGCGACGCGGGTGAGTTCCGCCAGTCCGAAGCCACCATTGGTGGTTTCGCGGGCTGGTACGGAGACGCGGCTTGGGTCAACGGCCAGGTGAGCTATTCGAAGCTGGCGTTCGATGTGGAACGCACTCTGCACCTGGGCATTGGCACCCGCCAGCACTCGGGCTCGACCGACGGCAGCAACCTGAGCATCGGCATGAATGGCGGCTTTGAGTTCGAAGACGGCGTCATCACCCACGGCCCGGTGGCCGCGGTGCTGGCGCAGCGGGTCAAGGTGGACGGTTACGCCGAAGCAGGCACCCAGGCCACCGCGCTGGCCTATGCGGACCAGGACTTCGATTCGCTGGTGGGCAGCGTCGGCTGGCAGCTGCATTACAACGCCGGTGAGAGCCTTACGCCCTATGCGCGCGTGACCTTCGACCATGAATTCGAGGGCGCGCCCAACGAAGCTTTTGCCAGCATGAACTCCATGCCGGTCAGCGGTGAATTCGCAGTTCCCGGGCTTCAGGTCGATCGCAGCTACGGCACGGTGCTGGTGGGTGCGCGCACCCGCCTGGGCGGCATGAACGCTGATTTCGGCGCCAGCGCGATGGTGGCCCAGCAAGGCGACCGCAACGCCAGCGTGTTCGTCACCCTCAGCGGCAGCTTCTGACGCGGCTGCAGTCGTGTGCCGGTGACGCATGTCATTGCGTCGCCGGGCGCGTGCCGACTACACTTTTATCGCAAGGTTTTCCCGTAACGCGGGTGTAGCTCAATGGTAGAGCTGTAGCTTCCCAAGCTACTGACGAGGGTTCGATTCCCTTCACCCGCTCCATGGCTCGCCTGGCCGGCGACTTTTCCCAGCAGGCAGCCACGGTGAAACTGGCAATTCTCTCCCGCAACAGCAAGCTGTATTCGACACGTCGTCTGGTGGAGGCGGCGCGCGTGCGCGGCCACACCGTTAGGGTGCTTGATCCGCTGCGTTGCTACATGCGCATCTCCAGTGATCGTTTCAGCATGCATTACAAGGGGCGCCCGATTGCCGGCTACGACGCGGTGATTCCACGCATCGGTGCGTCGATCACCCGCTACGGCACGGCGGTACTGCGCCAGTTCGAGCTGATGGGCAGCTACACCCCCAACCCTTCCGATGCCATCCTGCGCGCGCGCGACAAGCTGCGTGCGCACCAGCTGATGGCGGCGCAGGGCATCGGCATGCCGATCACGGTCTTTGGCGACAATCCCGACGACACCGTGGACCTTCTTTCGATGCTGGGCCCGCCCCCGCATGTGATCAAGCTCAACGAAGGCACACAGGGCGCCGGGGTGATGCTGACCGAAAAGCCGTCGGCCTCGCGCAGCGTAGTGGAGGCCCTGCGCGGCCTGTACGCCAATTTCGTGGTCCAGGAATTCATCGGCGAGGCCCAGGGTGCCGACCTGCGCTGCTTCGTGGTTGGCGATCGGGTAGTGGCTTCGATGCGCAGGCAGGCCCCGGAAGGCGACTTCCGTTCAAACCTGCATCGGGGCGGCGTGGCCGAACGGGTGGAAGCCAGCGCGGACGAAGTGGAAGTGGCCTTGCGAGCCGCACGCGTGCTGGGGCTGAGCGTAGCCGGTGTCGACCTGATCCGGGCGACCCGGGGCCCGCTGGTGCTCGAAGTCAATTCAACTCCGGGCCTGGAAGGCATAGAGCAGGCCAGCGGTGAAGACGTGGCCGGAGTCCTGATCACCTATATGGCTGAACAGGTCGCGGCATCGCGTTGAATTGTTCATTAAAATCAATGGCATGAGTGATTTCGGTGGGTGACCTCCACATCGCCCCGCTTTTTTAACGGCGGTTTAATCGCCTGCGGCGTAGCTTTATCCCGCCGCAAGCCTGCGCCGACCCCGCTATCGTCAGTGGCAGGGTCGGCGGCAGTAATCCGGTAATCGGGTAAACCTTTTGCCCAGGCCGGTATCCCCGGCCTGGGCTTTTTCGTGCGGGCTGCAAGCATTCGATGAACGGCGTGGATATCCGGGGCCGGGCAGAGACAAATGTTAAGTCTGATTTGTTAAGTTACATGCCGCGCCGGCTTATGCGCTTTCCAGCGCCCGGCTTCCACTTACGCATTCAAGGGACTCCCATGCGAATACTCGTCATCGAAGACAACAGCGACATTGCCGCCAATCTGGGCGACTACCTGGAGGACCGCGGCCACACGGTGGACTTCGCGGCCGACGGCGTTACCGGCCTGCATCTGGCAGTCGTGCACGACTTCGATGCCATCGTGCTGGATCTGAACTTGCCAGGCATGGACGGCCTGGAAGTCTGCCGCAAGCTGCGCAACGAAGCGCGCAAGCAGACCCCGGTGCTGATGCTGACCGCGCGCGACACCTTGGACAACAAGCTGGCCGGTTTCGATTCCGGCGCCGACGATTACCTGATCAAGCCCTTCGCCTTGCAGGAAGTCGAAGTACGCCTGAACGCGTTGTCCAGGCGTGGCAAGGGCGTGCAGACGCGCGTGCTGGAAGTAGGGGAGCTGGAGTACAACCTGGACACACTGGAAGTGCGTCGACAGAGCAAGTTGCTGCAGCTCAATCCGACCGCATTGAAGATCCTGCAGGCGTTGATGGAAGCGTCGCCTGCGGTGGTGACACGGCAGGAGCTGGAAACGCGGGTCTGGGGCGAAGAGCTGCCCGACTCCGATTCCCTGCGCGTGCATATCCATGGCTTGCGCGCGGTGGTCGACAAGCCCTTCGAAACGCCCTACATCCAGACCCGTCATGGCATCGGTTACCGGATAGCCGCGCCGGATGCCTGAAACGGAAAAACGCCAGGCAGCCCGAAGGCAATTGCGCTTCCGACACCGGCTGCGCAGCCGAATAATCCTGTCTTTCGTGTGGCTGAGCTTCGGCCTTACTGCGCTGTTCGCGTTTGCCAGCTGGAATCTCAGGAGCCGGGTTGAGAACCAACTGGTGGAACGCACCCTGCAGCGCGAGGTCGATAACCTTGCGCTGCAAGTGAGGAAAGATCCGAACACTGCGCCGTTCTTCCTGATGTTCGACGCCAAGACCTGGAGCGACCGCAACGCGTACCGGACCGATCCCTTGTACCGGGACCTGCCGGACGGGCTGCATGATGTCCGCCAGACGGTGCAGGACGGCAGCTCGCGTGCCTACAAGGTCGCCATACGCAAAGGGGTGATGCCCGACGGCACGCCTTTTACCAGCCTGATCCGGTATGACGTGACGGATGCGGCCGATGCGGCCGAGCAGCTCATGCGCTGGCTGGTCCTGGCGGTCATCCTGTTCACGGTGCTGGGGCTGGTCATCGGATTCTGGTCTGCTTCCAGGGTCATGCGCCCGGTCTCCGATCTTGCCACCCGGCTTCGCAGCTACCGGGGAAGCAGTGATCCGAAGCCGCTGGCACCGCATTTTCCCGAAGA
>JBDSUI010000134.1:0-17290 GCA_039927795.1 Pseudoxanthomonas sp. | reverse complement strand
TGCGATCTCGTCGTCCACGCTGAGGTGCTTGGCGTGCAGGAAATGCGGGCGATACAACGCAATCTGCACACCAGCGGCAAGCAGGCTGTCGAGGTAGGACGCCTGCGCCCACGCGGTCAGGTGCTGGTTGTTGCTTTTCGAGAGGATCAGCTGCACCTCGATTCCGGACAGCGCAGCAATCTCCAGCGCATCCAGGGTGGCGTCATCGGGCACGAAATAGGGGGTCACCAGCACCAGCCGCTTGCGCGCGCGCTGGGCGAGGGCGATGACCATGTTGCGTGCGTTGGCAAACGGATACGCCGGGCCGCTTGGCAGCAGTTGTGCGGGCGTGCCGCCGGCGATTTCGGGCGGCTGCTCGGGGATCGCCAGGGCGATGCCGGTTTCGATGTACCAGTCACTGGCGAACAACGCGCCCAGCTGTGACACCACGGGGCCTTGCACGCGAACGACCACCTCGCGGTTCGGGTAGCCCGGCACGAAGGTTGCATCAGCCAGGTTCTGCGAGCCGGTGTAACCGACGTGGCGGTCGATCACTGCCAGCTTGCGGTGGTTGCGCAGGTCCATGCGCGCACTGCGCCGCCACGGCAGGCCACCGGCCATCATCGCCTGCACTTCCACGCCGGCCGCGCGCAGTGGTTTGGCGAAGGCGCGCAGGCCGCGCTTGGCACCGACGTCATCGAGCAGTACGCGGCAATGCACGCCGCGCGTGGCGGCATCGCGCAGGGCATCGGCGACCGCGTGCCCGACGGCGTCGTCGAGCATCAGGTAATACAGCAGGTGCACTTCGAAGCGGGCACCGTTGATGTCATCCAGCAGCGATTTCAGGGACGCGTCGTAGTCGTCCAGCAGTTCGATCGCGTTGCCCGGCATCGGCATGAAATCGCCGAGGCGTTCGCCCAAACGGGCGATGTCGTCGGCGATGGCGTCGTCGTGCGGTTCCCACCGCAGCTTCACCAACGGTTGCTGGCCTTCGGCGATCACCCGCGAGGCATTGGCCTGCCGTTCGCGGCGTTGTTTCGATAACCACGGCTGCCCGAATACGAGATACAGCGGCAGGCCCAGCAATGGCAGGAAGCCCACCAGCAACAACCAACTACGCGCGGCGGCCGGCGGGCTGCGCACCGGGATCCACAGCACTGCGGCGACGCGGATGGTCCAGTCGGCGATCAGGATCCAGGTGGCGGTCTGCAATTCGAAGGCCATGGCCTGATTGCACCATGTCGGGCGTTCGCACGCGAACCGGGCAGCCGCTCGGCCAAAAAGAAACCCGCCGAAAGGCGGGTTTCTTCATCCATCCAACAAGCGGAAGGCTTACTTGATCTTGCCTTCCTTGTACATCACATGCTTGCGCACGACGGGGTCGTACTTGCTGACCTCCATCTTGGCTGGCGTGTTCTTCTTGTTCTTGTCGGTGGTGTAGAAATGACCGGTACCGGCCGAGGAAATCAGACGAATCTTGTCGCGCTTGCCTGCCATGTTGTTCTCCTCAGACCTTTTCGCCGCGAGCGCGGAGTTCGGCCAGAACGCCGTCGATGCCGTTCTTGTCGATGGTGCGCAACGCGTGCGCGGAAACCTTCAGCTTGATCCAGCGATTTTCGCTGGCGACCCAGAAGCGGCGCTCGTGCAGGTTGGGCAGGAAACGACGACGGGTTTTGTTGTTCGCGTGACTGACGTTGTTACCCGTCATCACACGCTTGCCGGACACTTGGCATACGCGGGACATAAAACCTCCTAGAAGCAGGCACCTCGACGGTGTCTTTGGTGTCGCCCTTAGCCAGGGGGACGGCGGCCCCGACGGTGCACCACAAAGGTGTCGCCATCACGCGATACGGGTAAAGGTTCCACTGCCGGGGCGGGCCGGAATCGCACTTCCGGGCGCAAATCCGGTAAATCCGGACGCAGCGAGCCGCGCATTATGCCCATCTTCCCCTTGCCACGCAAGCACTTAGCCGTGGCCAAAGCGTGCCGGTGACCATGCAATTGAAGGTCCACGCGGGGCATACTGGGTTGGCTAGCACCCGCGAACCCGCTCCCGGAGCCTGCTTGGACAACCTTCCACCCCCGAATCCGCCCCCGCTGTCCGATGAAGGCCAAGCCTACCGCCGCCGGTTCAGCGAGCTCTATGAAGAGCTGCAGCGGATCGCCCATCGCGAACTGGGGGGCTCGCCGCGGACCTCCCTGCACACGACCGTGCTGGTGCATGAGGCCTATCTGAAACTGAACAGGAAAGACCTGGACGTCAGCCAGCGCGGGGCTTTCCTGGCCCTGGCAGCCAAGGCCATGCGCCACGTCCTGGTAGACCATATCCGCGCACGCCACGCCGAAAAGCGCGGAGGCGACCAGATAAGGGTGACCTTGCACACCGACATCCCGTTGACGGGGCAGGCCGAACAGATCGACCTGCTGGATATCGAGAAGGGCCTGCAGTCGCTGGAAGCACTGGATCCGCGGCTGGTGACAGTGGTCGAGTGCCGTTTCTACGCCGGCATGGAATTCCAGGAAATCGCCAAGCATCTCGGCCTGACCGAGCGCACCATCCACCGCGACTGGCGCAAGGCGCGGGCGTTCCTGCTGATGCAGCTGGACGACGTGGCATGACGGCTGCGTCGGACCCGCAACGCTGGCGGCGGTTGTCCAAACTGTTCGACCTCGCCGTGGATCTGGATCCGGCAGCGCGCAGGATATTGCTGGAAGTGGAATGCGTAGACGACCCACGCATGCGCACCGAACTGGAACGCATGCTGGCCGCCGATTCGGTGCCGCATGCGCTGGACCACGGCGCCGCCGACTTCGTGCCGCTCGATCAACCGGTGCATGAAAGCAATGACGACGACGCGCGCCAGAGCATCGGCACCCACCTGGGCCCCTGGGTGCTTGAACGCGTACTGGGCAGAGGCGGCATGGGCACGGTTTACGCCGCGCGCCGCGACGACCGCGACACCCTGCAACGTGCGGCCATCAAGCGCCTGCACCGGCGCTGGGACGGCAGCCTGCAGGCGCAGCGGTTTTTGCAGGAGCGACGCATTCTGGCGTCGCTCTCGCATCCCGGCCTGCCGCATCTGATCGACCACGGCATGGACCAGGACCAGCGCCCCTGGTTCGCGCTGGAACTGGTGGAAGGCCAGTCGCTTATCGAATGGGCGGACGCAAACCAGCTTGACCTGCGCGCGCGCCTGCAGCTGTTCCGGCAGGTCTGCGCCGCCGTGCAGTACGCGCACCAACATTTCGTGGTCCATCGCGACCTGAAGCCGGACAACATCCTGGTCGATAGCGAAGGCCATCCCAAGGTGCTGGACTTCGGCGTGGCCAAGCGAATGAACGAGGCGGACCGTGCGACGCGGACCGGTGCCTTTGCCGGGTTCACGCCCGAGTACGCTGCGCCAGAACAAATCTCCGGGGGCGTGGTCAGCGCGGCTACCGACGTCTACGCGCTGGGCGTGGTGCTGTACCAACTGCTGAGCGCGTGCCTGCCCTATCACGTCGACCAGGGAAACCTGCACGCGGCCACCGAGGCGATCACCTCGCGCACGGCCGAACGCATGGAGCGTGCGCTTACCACCGGCACGCCGGAACAGGTCGCCGCGCGCCTCGCCCTGCGCAACACTACTACACAGGCATTCCGGCGTTTCGTGCGCGGCGACCTGACCCGCATCGTGCAAACCGCGCTCGCCAAGGAACCGCAGCGGCGCTACCCCAGCGTGCAGGATTTCTCGTTGGACCTGCAGCGGTTTCTGGAAGGCCGCACGGTGTCGGTGAGTGGGGATACGGTGCTGTACCGAAGCGGCAAATTCGTGCGCCGGAACGGCATCGCGGTGGGCGTGGTCGCCGCATGCGCGCTTGCGCTGGTGGGCAGTACCCTGCACGCGCTGCAACAGGCCCGTGCCGAGCAGCAGCAGCGGCTGCGCGCGGAGACCACACTCACTTTCATGCGCGATATCTTCGCGGCTAACACACCTGACAGCACCGAGGGCGCGACCCTGACCGCCGCCGAGTTGCTGGACCGTGCTGGAACGCGCATTGATGGCTATTTCCCTGACGATCCGCTCGCACGCGCGCAGTTGCTGGGCGAACTGGGCGATGTCTACAGCAGCATGACTCTGCACGACAAGGCAATACCATTTCTGGCCAAGGCGGTAGACCTGATGCGCGGATTGCGCGCAGCACATCCCGATCTGTATGCCGGCCGCGTCATCCAGCTGGCGGAGGCCTATGCGGAAACCTACGACTACGAAAAAGTGATCGCCTTGGCCGACCGCGAACTGCCGCTGCTGCGCGGAGTGATGGCCGGTGAAGAGCCGGCTGAAGCGCAGTTACTGGCTACGCGTGCCACTGCGCTGGCCGAATCCGGCCGCTCGGCCCAGGCCGAGCGCGACCTGCGCTACGCGATCCTGCTGTACGAAAAAGCATCGGCGGGCGGAACCGCGAGCTATGCGCAAATGAGCAGCGTATTGGGCTACATACTGATGGACAGCGGGCGCCTGCACGAGGCTCTCGAGCAGTTCCAGCGCGCACGCCTGCTGGTGGAGAAGGCGCCCGGCAGTACCCGGCTGCAGAAGCTGGTCGCACAGTTCAGCGTGGGCCTGGCGCACTCGCGGCTGGGAGACTACACCCAGGCGATCCCCATGCTCGCCGGCGTGTTGCCGAATTACGAACAGTTGCTGGGTGATGCCTCCAACCGCACGATGATCACCCGCAGCCAGCTGGCGCAGGCTTACTCGGCCGATGGCCAATACACCAAGGCGCTTGCGCTGATAGACCGCAATCTGAAACTGGCCGCGCAAAGCGGCATCGAGGATCCGCGCGATCGCATCGAGATCGGCCTGGTCAAGGCCAAGATCCTGAGCTACATGCAACGCGCCGGCGAAGCGGATGAATTAGTGGCAGAGGCCGCCGCGTACTTGCAGGCCCGTATGTCCGAGCCATCCTTCTCCCGTGGTCGCATGCAGTGGATCATCGGTGAGACCCTCCTGCAGCAGGGACACTGCGAGGCCGCCGCCACGCCGCTTGAAATGGCGCTGGACGACGCCGTGGCCACCAGTGCCAACCCATTGAACCCGAACGCTGGCGAAGCCAGCGACAGCCTGGGGCGATGCCTGATGCAGGCCGGGGAGTTTGGCGCCGCATTGCGGCGATTCGATCAGGGCGTCGCTGCATTCCAGGCCGAACTTGGCGACCGGCACCCTCGCACCTTGCGCAGCAAGCTGCATCGCGAATGGGCCTTGGCCATGAGCACGCGCGACCCGGCCGTGCTTGCGGGCATGGAGGCCGATCGCGCCCTGCTGGTGGCCGTGCTTGGTACCGAACGCAAGCCGGTCGTCTGGCAACTCGACCTGATGGTCGATGAAGTGGCCGAAGCGCTCGGTGCGCCAAGACAGCATGTCCAGCGGGTGGCGCGCGCCAAGGCTGGACTTGCCGCACTTGCGGGGACTTCGCGGGCACACCGCTTCCGCGGGCTCAACAGTTTTTCCTGAGTGCACGGCTTCCAGATCATGCACCCCGTAAATATCCGCGGCCGGGCGTGGGTGGCCCATCCCCTCGTCTGAGAACCCCGAGCGCTGGCGACGCCTGTTTGCCTTGTTCGAGCGCCCGCTGGGCATGAGCGAGCGCTGCGATCTGTTACGCGCACTTTGCGCGGTCGTGCACCACGTGCACGCACATTTCGTGGTCCAGGGCGACCCCAAGCCGGCCAACACCCTGGTCGACAGCGAAGGCCATCCGCGCGGGTTCGATTTCGGCGTGGCCACCTGCATCGACGATTCGCCGGACGATATGGGGACGGGCATGTTCGCCGGAGTTAACGTGGAATACGCGGCCCTCGAACAGGTCTCGGGCGGCAGCGTCAGTGCTGTGGCCGAGGTCTATGCGCTCGGCGTGTTCCTGTACCAATTGCTGGCGGTGCGGCTCACCTTCCAGATCGGCGACGGCAACCTGCGCGCCACGGCCGCGACTATTCCCACCTGCGCGGGCGCTGCCTGAGCCTGGCGCAGCCGCCTGCCGCCTACCGTCTCCCCAGGATTCCAGTCGGGCCGGTGTCAGTCGGCCTCACTGCTTTGCGATCTCTCCTGTAGCCGGGCGATTCCGGCTTACCTAACCAGGAGATCTACATGTCCCGCACCACGCTCAACCAGCCTCCCGCCCGCCCGCGCACGCTGTGCTGTTCCTCGCTGAGCCTGGCCCTGATGGTCGCTTCCGTATCTGCACCCGCCTGGGCCGGCTGGGAATGCGATATGGATGGGCTGGAAGGCATCTATGCACCCCAGGCGCCGGGCTTTCAGTCGTTTGCCTGTGGCGAAAATGCGTATGCCTCGGGCGACAACAGCGTCGCCCTCGGCTTCGAGGCATTCGGTACGGGCGCAAACAGCACCGGGATAGGCGCGTCGGTAAAAGCGGGTGGGAACAACTCCGTGGCGGTCGGTGCCAGCGCAAATACTTATGGAGCTGAGGGCGGGGTGGCTGTCGGCTACCTGGCCGAGACCAACGGAAATGACTCAATCTCGATCGGGCGCGAAGCCAATACCGACGGCAACAATGCGATTGCCCTGGGTGGCTTGGCGAAGGCGCTGGCGGCGAACAGCACGGCGCTGGGCGATTCGGCCACCGCAAGTGGCGAGAACAGCGTGGCGGTGGGCAATGCCGCGACCGCACTTGGCGTCGGCAGCACCTCGCTCGGCTACATCAGCAAAGCCAACGGCCACTACAGCACCGCGGTGGGCCAGTTCGCACGTGCGCTCAGTGAAAACGCAACCGCCATCGGTGCCGGCGCCTATGCCGATAGCGCTTTCACCACGGCAGTAGGCACCCAGGCCCAGGCGACCAAATTCTGGGCCACTGCCGTAGGCCAAGGCGCCAAAGCCACGGGCGAGTACACCACCGCACTTGGCCGCGACGCACATGCGGAGTTCACCCGAGCCACTGCCGTCGGCGTGGCATCGCGCACTACAGGCGACAACGCGACGGTGGTCGGCACCGACGCCAGCGCCGCAGGCAATGCCGTCGCATTCGGCATGGAAGCGTCTGCGGCCGGCATCTCCGCCAACGCGTTCGGCAAGGGCAGCAATGCCAGCGGCGGGGGTTCGTTGGCGCTGGGATCGCTGGCGGAGGCGTCGGGCTTCCTGTCGGTCGCCGTTGGTTCCGGCGCGCGCGCCGGCAGCGGCGGATTCACCAGCACGGCCATCGGTGCGCTATCCAGCGCCACCGCGTTGCAATCGGTCGCCCTGGGCACCAGCGCGGTTGCCGACCGCGACTACACCGTTTCCATCGGCAGCAGCGCGATCCAGCGACAGCTGGTGAACCTGGCAGCCGGGACCCAGGACACGGATGCGGTCAACCTGTCGCAGCTTTACCCGCTGGCCAGCGCATTGGGCGGCGGTGCCAACTTCAATGGTGCGTTCTTCACCGCGCCGACCTATGTCATCCAGAGCAACAATTACGGGAACGTGGGTTCTGCGTTCAGCGCCGTCGACAACGTCTTGACCGATATCAACCAGCGCATCGTGGATGCTGGCGGCGTCCAGGGTGAGCGGGGTGCAAGCGCCTATGAGGTAGCGGTAGTGAACGGTTTTGCGGGCACCGAAGGCGATTGGTTGTCGTCCCTTCAAGGCAGCGACGGCCAGGACGGAGCTACCGGCCCTGCGGGTCCCGAAGGCCCGGAAGGTCCCGCCGGCGGCGGCCCGAACGGCGTCCAGTACGACGACGACTCGCATGCAACACTCACGCTGTCCGGCGCCGCCGGCACGCGTATCTCCAGCGTGGCCAACGCAGTGGAGGCGGGCGATGCAGTGAACCTGGGACAGATGCAGGCGGGTGACGCAGGCACGCTCTCGTCGGCGCAGGACTACGCCAATGCAGGCGATGCCGATACGCTACAGGCGGCCAACACATACACCAACAACACCGCGACCGAAACCCTGACTGCGGCCAACACCTATACCGACCAGCGCTTCGCCGAATTTGCCAGCCTGTCGGATAGCTTCGAATCGTTACGTGGCGAAGTGAATAGCCGTTTCCAGCGGCAGGATCGCCGCATCGACAAGCAGGGCTCGATGAGCAGCGCGATGCTCAACATGGCGATCAATGCGGCTGGCTCGCAGAGTCCGCGTGGCCGCGTGGCCGCCGGCGTCGGCTTCCAGGGTGGCGAACGCGCCCTGTCGGTCGGCTATGCAAAGCGCATCGGCCAGCGTGCCTCGTTCTCGCTGGGTGGCGCCTTCAGCGGCAGCGAGAAATCGGCGGGCGTTGGTTTTGGAGTGGACCTTTGAGCCGGTTGCCCGCGTGACACCCGGAAGCGGCACGGCCGCGCATGCGTCGGGTCGCTTCCTTCCTTCTTCAATGGTCCGGCCAAAGGAACACCTCCATGAACAGCAACCTGAGCACCCGCTCCCGCTTTCCCATCCTCCTGCTTGCATCCTGTGTCTGCGTCGTCGCGCTGGCCGCGCCGCAGGACGACTCCCGCGACCTGGGCCAGCGCGCCATCGACCTGCCGCGTCCCGGCGAGGTGGAGCCCATGCAAACCATGAATTGCGCCAGGCCGTTCCACAACAAGGGCACCTACGTGATGCAGGTCAACTACAGCAGTGGTTCTGCCTCCTCGGATTTCATACCCACTGACAAGTACCTGGAGATCCGCCGGGTCAAGGTCACCCTGCGCGGCCCGGGCCTGTCGGCGGGCAATCTGGCACTGAGTACAGCGGGCTCGGATGATTGGTACGACTTGCGGCTTGAGAAAGGCGCCGTGGTCTACAGTGCGGCAAGCGACGGCGCGCTGTATGCCGACCGTGGCAGTCGTATCAAGTTCGTCGCCTATCGCAACAACGGCTACGGGCAGGCGCTCACTGGCGATTACGTCATCAGTGGTTGCCTCGTGGACACGTTGCCGCCCATCGTGACCCGCCCCGACCTGAGCGCGCCGCATTTGCCTAAGAAACGACCAGCGCCGCTGCAGCCCGTGGAGCGGCCGCAGCTCATTCCGCTGAAGAAGGCCGGCTCCGGCAGATAGTTTTTCTGTCCTGGCAGCCGACTCGCAGAGTCTTTTGCTCCGACCGATCCAGCCAGCTGGCGCCGCATTCCTCATCGGAACGCGACGCTTGTTTGTTGGATGTCAGGTCTTCGCGTCGCATTTCGATCTCTTCATATAGCCGGGTGATTCCGGCCCATCCGCCCACAGGAGACACTCCATGTACGTTGATCACCCTATTCGATTCTTGCCGGTCTCCTTGGGCGCGGCGCTGTTCGCAGTCCTGTCGGTTCCGGCCTTGGCAGGCACCTGCGATGGCACCGGAACCGTAGTCTCAAACTCTGCGTTAGGGAATTCAAGCACCGCTTGTGGCGAAAGCAACTACGCATATGGTGAGCTGAGCAGCGCATTCGGCGTCCTCAACCTTTCCTATGGCCGTTACAGCAGTGCCTTCGGGTTCGGTGGACAGGCCTGGGGCGATAACAGCACCGCGATTGGCGGCTGGTATGACCTGAATGGCGATGGTTCGCTTCCGCAATTGTTCGGCCTTGTACTTCCTGACACGGACATCGACGGTGACGGCGTTGCGGATGTCAACTCTGAAGTTACCGCCGCATTCGGAAAGCATTCGCTCGCGATCGGGGCGGCATCCCGCTCGGTAGGCGCCTTCAGCAGTGTGGTCGGATTCCGAAATATCGCCAACGGCTTGCAGAGCAGTGCTTTCGGTTTCACCAACACCTCATTGGGCGACAACGACGCCGCGATCGGCAGCAACAACTCCACTGGGCTGACGGACTTCTTCAGCCTGAGCGGCAACAATGCAGCCGTTGGCGTCGGCAACAGCGCGACGGGCGGGTTTGCGGCTTTCATCGACAGCCCGAAGTACAGCAGCGTGGCGGTGGGTGCCGGCAACCAGGCCACAGGTGGCAACAGCAGTGCGCTGGGCGTGGAGAACCTGGCATCAGGCGTCAACAGCACGGCGATCGGTTATTCCAGCGTGGCCAGCGCCGACAACAGCACTGCAATCGGATCCAACTCGGTGGCCGACCGTGTCAATACGATATCGGTCGGGGCAGTCGGTAGCGAACGCCAGATCGTCAACGTGGACGCTGCCACCGAGGCAACCGATGCCGTCAACCTGGGCCAGCTTGCAGAGGTGGGCAACACGCTGGCAAGTGGCGTGGCTACTGTGCTGGGCGGTGGCGCTGCCTGGAATCCGCTGACCAGTACATTCACCGCACCGACCTATGTGATCCAGTCGAACAACTTCAACAACGTGGGCTCGGCCTTCTCCGCTGTGGACGAGGCGCTGACCGACATCAACGACCGCATCGTCGCCGTCGGCGGCGTCCGCGGCGAACAGGGCCAAAGCGCGTACGAGGTGGCGGTGGGCAACGGCTTTGCCGGCAGCGAAAGCGAATGGCTGGATTCCCTGCAGGGTCCGCAAGGTCCGACAGGCCCCGGGGGGCCCGAAGGCCCGGCCGGCGGTGGGCCGCGCAGCGTCACCTACGACAACGATGAGCGTGACGTACTCACCTTGGCCGGCGCCAGCGGCACGCGCGTCGCCAATGTCGCCAATGGCCTGCAAGCGACCGACGCGGTGAACCTGCAGCAGATCCAGGCGGGCGATTCGGCGACGCTGTTGTCGGCGCAGGACTATGCCGATGCGGGCGATGCAACGACGCTTGTCTCGGCCAATACCTACGCCGACAGCACGGCCACCGAAACGCTGACGTCGGCCAACACCTACACCGACCAGCGCTTCGCCGAGGTCACAGGCCTGTCCGACAGCTTCGAATCGTTCCGCAACCAAACCGACCGCCGCTTCCAGCAGCAGGACCGCCGCATCGACAAGCTGTCGGCGATGAGCGGAGCCTATGCCGGGATGGCGATGAACACCTCCGGCCTGGCCGGGCGCAATCGCGTCGGCGTAGGCGTGGGTGCGCAGGGCGGCGAGCAGGCCTTGGCGGTCGGCTACCAGCGCGCCATCGGCAACCGCGCCAGCGTGTCCATCGCCGGCGCCTTCAGTGGCGAAGACAAAAGCATGTCAGCGGGCGCCGGTTTCAGCTGGTAATGCCTAATGCCTGCGGTGTGTCGGGAAGGGCAAGCCGTGTACACGGAAGTGCGAACCGGAGCGATACCGCTCCCGCTTTTTTTCGGAACCGAATCAGCCGGTCCCGGCCAGAGGCTTGGCCTTGCTCGCGGCTATAAAGGACTGTAACTGCTGGTCCAGCAGTGGCAAGGGCACCGAGCCCGGACCCAGTACCGCATCGTGGAAGGCCTTGATGTCGAGGCGCTTACCCAGCTCGCGCTCGGCCTGGGCGCGCAGGCGCACGATCGCCAGCTCACCCAGCCTGTAGTCCAGGGCCTGGCCTGGCCCGGAGAGGTAGCGGTCCACTCCGGTGGTGACTTCGTATTCGCTCAGCGCGGTGCGGTCGCGAGCGCGCGGCTAAGGAATGGCTTCACAAAGAGCATCCGCAGCAAGGGGAACACGAATGATCGCACTGCCACGTAGGCAAAGGGCCGCGACGGGCAGGGGTTGCATCGTAGGAGCGCCCCAGGGGAGCGCGTTTTTCGATCAGGTGCCAACGCGTTCGCGCCCATGGGGCGCTCCTGCAAAAATGTGCCGTTGCTGCTTCAGCGCTGCGTGCGCAGCTTTTCCAGCACGCCTTCCAGTGTGTCCACGCTGGTGTAGTGAATGACCAGCTTGCCCTTGCCGCCGGGGCCGTGGGCAATGCTGACCTTGGCCCCCAGCGTTTCGGACAGCTCGTTTTCCAGCGAAGCAATATCGGCTTGCGGCGCGGCCTTGCCGGGCCTGGTCCTGCGGTTGCCGTTGGCCGGCAGCTTGCCGGCGGCGAACTGCTGGGCGCGGTGTTCGACCTCGCGTACCGACCAGCCCTGGTCGGCTGCTTCGGAGGCCAGCTTGCTTGCCAGTTCCGGCGACAGGGTCAACAGCGCGCGGGCGTGGCCCATCTCCAGGCGTCGCGCTTCCAGCAGAGCGCGGATTGCCGGCGGCAGTTCCAGCAGGCGCAGCAGGTTGGACACCGAGGCGCGTGAGCGGCCCACCGCTTCGGCGGCTTCGGCGTGGGTCAGCGAGAACTCGCCGATCAGTCGCTGCAGCGACTGCGCCTCTTCCAGCGGATTGAGGTCTTCGCGCTGGATGTTCTCGATCAGCGCCATGGCAATAACGGTGCGGTCATCCAGGTCGCGCACCACCACTGGCACGTCGGCCAGGCCGGCTTCCTGCGACGCGCGCCAGCGGCGTTCGCCAGCCACAATCTCGAAGTTGCCTGGCGACAACTCGCGCACCACGATGGGCTGGATCACGCCCTGGGCCTTGATCGACTCGGCCAGTTCGCTCAGCTTGGCCGGGTCCATGTGCAGGCGCGGCTGGTACTTGCCGGGCTGCAGCTGCTTGACGGGGATTTGCCGCAGGGTTTCACCTGGCTGGGCTTCCGGCGGGGGCGTGGCGGCGGCCTTGGGGCCAAGCAGGGCTTCCAGGCCACGGCCAAGGCCACGCTTTTTCGTCGGGCTGCTCTTCGTCGGGATGTCCTTGGGGACAGGCATTTACACGATCTCCGGGTGGCGGAATTGCGGCCTGGCTTGCTGTTTGTTACGTTCGGCCTGGCGGCGCAGGATCTCGCCGGCCAGGCCCAGGTAGGCCACGCCACCGCGGCTGGCGCGGTCGTAGCCAACGATGCTCTGGCCATGGCTGGGGGCTTCGGCCAGGCGCACGTTGCGCGGCACGATGGTGCGGAAGACCAGCTCGCCGAAATGGGTGGTGAGTTCGCCGGATACGGCATTGGCCAGATTGTTGCGCACGTCGAACATGGTGCGCAGCACGCCTTCGATCTCGAGCCCCGGATTGAGACGTACCTTCAAGGCATCGATGGTCTCGATCAGTGCACTGAGGCCTTCCAGCGCGTAGTACTCGCACTGCATCGGCACCAGCACCGAATCAGCCGCGGTCAGGGCATTGAGGGTGAGCAGCGACAACGCGGGCGGGCAGTCGATGATGATGAAGTCGTAGTCGCTGCGCAGCGGGTCCAGAGCCTGCTTGAGGCGCTGCTCGCGGCCGTCGACTTCCATCAGCTGGATCTCGGCGGCGGTCAGGTCGATGTTGCCGGGCATCAGGTCGAAATCTTCCGGCGTCCTCACGATCACGCTGCGCGCGTCGGCTTCCTGCAGCAGCACATCGTAGCTGGACGCTTCCAGCTCGCGCTTGTCGACACCACTGCCCATGGTGGCGTTGCCCTGTGCGTCCAGGTCCACCAGCAACACGCGCTTGGGCGCACGCGCGAGCGCCGCAGCCAGGTTGACCGCAGTGGTGGTCTTGCCAACTCCGCCTTTCTGGTTGGCAATCGCGATGATGCGGGCCATACAGGAGCGCCTCGTGGAAACCAGGGTGGGCCGGGGATTATGCGGGATGCGGGCGGCAAGGGCGGGGAATAGGTGTGCGGTCCGGGATTTTCACCCGTTTGCACGACCGGCCAGGCAGACCTCAGCGATCACGATTGACGATGACCAGGTGGCGTTCGCCCACCAGCCCGGGCACCGCCAGCACATGCACGGCCGAACAGCGCCAGCCGGCCGGCAGCGTGGCGATTTCCTCATCCGGCTGGATTCCCTTCATGGCCAGCAGTGTGCCGCCAGGCTTCAGCAGGTGGCCGCCGACCTTGATGATGCCGGCCAGCGTATCCAGCGCACGTGCGGTAATGGCGTCGTAGGCAATACCGCAGTTATCGGTGTCCAGATCCAGCGCCTCGGCGCGTGATTCGGCCACCCGCGCGTTGGTCAGGCCCAGCGTGCGCACCGCTTCGCGCAGGAATCGGGCCTTCTTGCCGTTGCTTTCCACCAGCGTGACCTGCAACCCCGGCCGGGCCAGCGCCAGTGGAATGCCGGGCAGGCCAGCACCACTGCCCAGGTCAGCCAGGTTGCCGTCTTCGACGAAGGCATGCATGGCAAGCGAATCCAGCAGGTGGCGGGTGACCATTTCGCGTGGGTCACGGATGGCGGTGAGGTTGTAGGTGCGATTCCAGCGGTCCAGCAAGGCCAGGTACGCCAGCAGCGGCGGTGCCAGCGCGGCGGCATCCAAGCCCAGCGCAGCCAGGCCTTGGTCAAGATCATCGCGTAGTGCTTGGGGAAGGGCGGCAGGTTTCATCGTGCGCATTATCGCAGGACGCCGCCGGTGCAGGCGCGGCCTTGCCGGCAAGCGTGCTGCTTGGACAGGCTTGCTGAGGAAGCGTGATGAGAGGGTTCAACAAGCCCCGGCGGCAGCGTTCGCTTCCCGAGGTAATTGCGGTGGCTGGCCCAGTGGCCGCCAGGCAAGAGCGGCGTGATAGCCCGGTAAAGGCGCCCACTCGCGCAGGCTCCACTCGTGCGCTCGTCCCAATGCGGCATCACATTGGTGCAGATGCAGTACCGCGTCGCGCTCAACGAACACCAGTTTCTCCAGACCGAATGACAGACCCTTGCCATGGGCCTTGAGCACCGCTTCCTTGGCGCACCAAAGCCGCAGGAAGGAAAATTCCACCGCCTCCTCATGCTGTGTGGCGAGCCATTGCACTTCATCGTCATGGAAGAACCGCTGCGCCAGTTGCAGCGCGTGTGGTCGCGACCTGACCTGCTCGATGTCCACGCCCAGCTGTACCGACTCGCCCAATGCCAGCAGCAGGGCATCGCCACTATGGCTCCAGCCGGTGTCGAAGTCCTGGTAGGGCGGGCCCAGCAGTGGACGACCCTCGTTGCCGCGCGACAGTGGCAGTGCCGCATCACTGCAGCCGAGCGCCTGGGAGAGCAGCGGCCGCACGAACGGCTCGCCGCGTGCGCGACGCGGATGCGGCAGTAGCCAGAGTTGAATGGGAGTTTCGGGGAAATCATGCGGCATGCGCGTCAATGTAGCGTATGCCCGCGCGCCCCCGGGTTTCTGCTGCGCAGCGGCGTGCAAGCACCATCCAAATGCGTTATCACGGCATGGCAAGACGGAGAGGGCCCCAGCAGGATGCGGGTTTAACACTGGTTTCACGTAGTCAAGCCTTAAATCGTTCCAGTTGAGATTTCAACTGCTCCTGCATGAAAGCAGGGGCGCCTTTCCATAAGTAACGCAAGGAGAACGCTGGATGAATTTTCTGATCTATCTGATTGTCGGTGGTATCGCAGGCTGGCTTGCCAGCATTGTCATGAAGCGCGATGGCTCGCAAGGCATCATCCTCAACGTTGTGGTCGGCATCATCGGCGGCTTCTTGGGCGGCTGGCTGTTGCCGCAGCTTGGTTTTGCAATGGGTGGCACGGTCGGCTTCCTGATCACCGCGTTCATTGGCGCTGTTGTATTGCTGCTGATCGTCAATTTGTTTACGCGCGGCAGATCGCGCTAAACGTTTCGCTGCGACCGCGTGCGCTATTAGACGCACCCATGGTTCGTGGCACTACAAAGGCCCGGCAATGCCGGGCCTTTGTTCGTCTGGTGACAACGCAAATCTTGTTGTGCAGACAACGCGGTCGTAAGCGCGGTGGAAGCCGGGAACCCAGCCCAACTTGTACGGATAGCTGCGTCCCGGCTTCCGCCGGGATGACCATCTTCAAGTGTTTCCAAGGAATTGCTGTCAATCCTTGAGTTCGACCCAGGCCGGGGCGTGGTCGCTGGGGCGTTCCCAGGTGCGTGGCTCGCGGTCGATGCCCGCTGCCACCACGCGTTGACGCAGTGATTCGGAAACCAGGGTCAGGTCGATGCGCAGGCCCAGGTCGCGGCGGAAGCCGGCCATGCGGTAGTCCCACCAGCTGAACACGCCGGCGGCCTCGTGATGCAGGCGATAGGCGTCGTGCAGGCCCAGTGCGCAGAGCCGCTGCAAGGCCTCGCGTTCGGCGGTGGAAGTAAGGATGTGGTCGTCGTTCCATACCGCAGGGTCGTGCACATCACGGTCATCGGGTGCGATGTTGAAGTCGCCCAGCACCACCAGGTCAGGGTGCGTGCGCAATTCCTGTTGCAGCCAGGCATGGGCCGCTTCAAGCCAGCGCAATTTGTAGGCGTACTTGTCGGTGCCCACGTCCTGACCGTTGACCACGTACAGGTTGACGATGCGCACGCCGCCCACGGTGGCGGCAATCACCCGTTTCTGTTCGTCGTCGAAATCGGGGATGCCGATCTGCACCTCGTCGATCGGCAGGCGCGAAACGATGGCGACGCCGTTATAGGTCTTCTGCCCGGCAAATACGCTGCGGTAGCCCATTTCGGCCAGCACGGTGTCCGGAAACTTGTGGTCTTCCAGTTTGGTTTCCTGGATACCGACCACGTCGGGGGCAAACGTGCCGAGCCACTGCTGCAGGTGCGGCAGGCGCACGTTGAGCGAGTTGACGTTCCAGCTGGCGATTTTCATGGCGTTCCGGGTTGCCCGATCATTGCTGATTCTAGCTTCTTGCTGGATCCCAATGCCTCTATCTGTTCGCGACAGCCGCGGTGAGCGCGGGAGTTCCTGCCTCACGGACGAATGAACCAGGCACTGACATTGCGCGAGGAGCACTGCGTCTTTCTGCTGCCCTTGCTAGGCCATCAGTCCTCCGCGCGCAGGGCTGTACTGACTTGGTTGCAGCGTTTCCATCGCAGACTGCTGTTCGCGTTGTTGATTGAATGCCAGGGTCTGCGTCACCGTTTCCTGTGGACTGGGCGCGGGCTCTGAAACGTCAACGACCGCCCTGAATCCAGGCGTATTGCCGATTACCAGCAGCCTGTCGCCAACCATCGTCGCGACCTGCAATTTGCTGACGTCCGTTATGCCGTTCTCCTTGGCCAACCGCATCGCGAGCAATACGTGAGCGTCGGTGACGCTTGCAGGTACTTCGTTTCGAATCTTGACGAACAGCGCCTGGTCCGCTGGCGGCAGCTGCCCCGCCGACTGGATCTGTTCGCGCGCACGATCGACCGTTGGCGAATCGTTTTCCGGCAAGACCGGTCGCAACCCGGTCGCTCCCGGCGCCTTCATGTCGATTCCCGTCACAGGGTCGCGGCCGTCCAAGGCCGACTTGATCTCTTGGGCAGTCGTTATTCCCCTGGGCACCATCCTGCTTTCGGACAGGAAGCCATCGCGACCGTCGTCCATCATCGTGACAATGGCGCTGTTCTCCCCGCAACGGCCCGTTCTGGGATCTGGCTGCAGTACCAGGGAAAAAGGCTGGCCCCCCTGGGCAAGGCCGTCGCGGGCATGCGTGCGCGCCACAGCGGCAGTAGCGTCGTCAATCTGCGCTTCGGTACGTGATACTCCTGCGCTGCCATAAGCGAAGGCCACCATGCCCCGCATGGACATGGGCTTGGGCAAAGTCGGGTTCGCAAGCGCTTCGGTGGCATAG
>JBDSUI010000133.1:0-5429 GCA_039927795.1 Pseudoxanthomonas sp. | reverse complement strand
GCCGCGTACTGGCTGCAAGCGGATCTGGCCCTGCGTCGCCAAGGCACCACCCTGGACGCGGCCCTGGATGGCTATGCACGCTGCTGCCTGCAGGGCACTGCCTCGGTTGCACCGCAGGACTTCATCTGGGCGCTGGACCGCATCGCCGGTGTCGATGTGCTGTCGCCGCTGTATCGGCACTTTGCCGCTGCGCGCGCATTTCCTTCGCTGGAAGCGGCCTATAACGAGCTGGGCATTCGTCGCGAGGCCAGCGGGCTGCGCTTCTCTGGCGACGCCGATGCTGCACAACTGCGCGACGCGATCATGGCGCCGCGGGTTGATGCCGAGCGCTGACTGAACGGCAAGGGCGGAATATTGCGACGCGCCTGCCCAGCTAGTGGTCCAGGCGGCGTGCCGGACGGCCACGAAATTGAAGCCGTGCTGGTGTCAGAGATCGTCGGCCTATCGAAGGGGAAAGCGGGCATGTTGTTCTACTTCGTGCCATCGATCACCGCGGCCAAGCGAGAGCATTTCCCTGGCAGGCCCTGCGCACCAATCGATCCGCAGAACCTGCACGGTGCGATATGCAAACCGCCTGCGCTCAGCGGGCGGTCTTGCCCTCCGCAACCGACCCGCCCCCGGCGATCTCCGGGACGCGACTGGTCAGCTCGCCACCAGGCAATTCACGCGTGCCTGGCGCCCCTTGCAGCGCAAACAGGCGTTTCAACTTTGGCGTCACCACCGGAATGGTCATCATGGTGCTGGCGACGGCCATCAGCAGCAGCGCGGTGAAGGTGGCGCTGGTGATGATCTGCTTGTCCAGCAGGATGTTGGCGAAGATGATCATGATCAGCGCCTTGGTCTGCAGCAACCAGCCTATGAGCGAGGCTTCGCCGGGCTGCCATTTCAGGATCCGTCCGGCCAGGTGCACGCCGACCAGCTTGCCGCTTACCGAAGCGACCAGCAGCACGCCGGCGGCGATGAAGACCACCTCACCGCCCACTGACCAGGCAGTGCGCAGGCCGGTGCTGAGGAAGAACACCGGCATCATCACCAGCAACACGTGATGACGCAGCCAGTCCATCTGCGTCTGGTCGAACCAGTCCGCATCCATCACCACGCCCGCCAGGAACGCACCGACCATGAAGTGCAGCCCCGACCAGTCAGCACCAAAGGCGCAGAGCGCCAGCCAGATCAGCATCACGTACCAGCGGTCGCGCTCGGGCAATCGCCGCATCAGCTTGCGGAACACCACGCATGCGACCACGAACGCCACCAGGAAACCAAGCTGCCGGCCCATGCGTTCCCAATCCAGCAAAACGCAGGCCAGCACGCCCCAGATGGCGACGTCGTCCAGGCTGGCGTAGCGGAGGATGCGCTGGCCAATCGGCTTGCGCAGCACCTCAAGTTTTTCCATCAGCAGAATCAGGATGGGCAGCGCGGTGACCGCACAGGCCATGCCCACCCCGACCACGAACTGCCACGACGCGCCTTTGGCACCGATCCAGCCCGGGAACATCAACATGCCCAGCGCGGCGAGGCAGCCGGTAAGCAATGGCACGCCCAGTGCGAAGCCTGCCGTGATGCCGCTCTCGATGCGGTTGTGCCAGGCCTGGCGCAGGTCCAGCTCGATGCCGGCGATAAGCACGAACAGCATCACCGCCCACGCACCCAGCCCATCCAGGATCCTGATGACCTCCGGTGTGAATACAAACTGGTAGTAGTCAGGCGCCACCGCGCCCAGCACGCCAGGTCCCAGCACGATGCCGGTAATGATCTGCACCACCACCAGCGGCGCCAGGTAGTCGGTGCGCCCCAGCCGCCAGATCAGGTACGGCACGCTGAAGATGATCGCCATGGCGATCAGGAAGACTTCCATGGTGCTGACGGTGTGTGGCATGCGACCTCGGGGCTTGGGTGGAACCGCAACGGCAAGAGGTCCGCCTGTGCGCCACGCGCCGGTGCATTCCCCTATGCGTAGGGTAACGTGCGGCTGCACGCGCCGTGATCTTGAGATGCAGCGCGGTTGTCCCCTCACCTGCGCCAGCTGCATCGCAGTAGCTGGAAAAAAGCAGCAAACTGCAGTCAAAAGACCGACGCAATGTGAAATCAAGGCAATACTTTTTTCACGCCTCCCAAGCGATGCAGCGCCGAAACTGCTGTTTCAAATTCAACGTCGACACGAGGACGAATCATGCGACTGCAGGACCCCAATCCGTTCCAGCCACCCACCCCCCGACCCGGCGAAGTACCCAGCCCGGTGCGTGATGTACCGCCGAACCAGCCGTCGGACCCCGTGTTTCCTCCTGATCGCGCCCCTGGCGTCGATCCACAAGGCCCGGAACCGGGACAGGTAGATCTTCCGGGACCACACTCGCCGCAAGGCGTGTACTGAGCGACATCGCAATCAAAAGGCCTATCTGCCTGCAGCTGCTACGCATGGGTCACCAGGCGCGCGGCGCGGCGCCGTAACGGCTTCGCAAAGATGGCGGGTACCGGCTCCGGATGGGAGGTACTGCTGCAGACAGAAAAAAGCGTGGTCTTGTGGCCTTGCTGCCTAGAGAATTGTGCGAAGTCGCGCCTTTTTCTCTGCATCGCCAGCAATGGCAATTAACAGGTCGGTTCTGGTCACAGGGTGTTGAGCCAGGGTTGGTCTAGCCGTTTCATACGTTTCGCTTCTCTACTGCCTCTTGCGCGGTTTTGACGCGCGAGCATTCTCGCCAGTACGCGCCGCGTTCGGTGCCGGCATCGCGGTTGGGTCGCGGGGCCTTGTACAAGGATGTGCAGTCTTGACCGCAAGCCGGCTCCCATGATTTCAGGCAGCCGCTCCAGGCGAGGCAGTTGCCGTGGTCTGCCAGAAGAGTGCAAATGACGACTTCGGCGGCCTGGACATGCGCGGGAGCCGCGTCAACGGTATCCTGATGTGGCGGGCTACTGCGTCCACCACTTCTGCGGTGAACAGATGCCAGCGTTCGAACCAGCTTGCGGCCCTGTCCCCTCCTGGCTTTCATCAATGCGAAGGGAAACTCCGTGATCAACAACGACGTCATGCGAAGCATCCGCTACATGCTGGATCTGGGCGATGCAAAAGTGGTGGAGATCATCCAGCTTGCCGATCCGGATTTTCCGCTGGACAAGGCCGACGTGCCTGCACTGCTGAAAAAGGAAGAAGAAGACGGCTTCGTTGCCTGCAGCGACCGCGTGCTGGCGCATTTCCTGGACGGACTGGTGGTCTATTACCGTGGTCCCAGCGAGGGCGCGCCACGCCGCGTCGAAGACCGCATCAGCAACAACCTGATCCTCAAGAAGCTCAGGGTCGCCTACCAGCTGAAGGACGTGGATATGCACGAAATCTTTGAAGCGGCGGGCTTCCCGTTGAGCAAGCCGGAAATGACCGCGCTGTTCCGGCAAGCCGGACACAAGCACTTCCGCCCCTGCGGCGACCAGATCCTGCGCAATTTCCTCAAGGGTCTGACGATGAGGTTCCGCACCGGGGAGTAGTGGGGCGTGGTATCTGCTGTCCGCGGCCGTGACGTTGATTGCATGTCAGCAGCCGTCGGCTCGAGATTCTCCGCCACTGCCAGAAACTGGACGATCAACGCGCCGGGTGCTGGCTGGCGTGACGGGCAAGTATCGTGTCGATTTGGACTGGCAGGTATTGCGGCAACTGCGTCGCCAGGAAAGCCAGCGACCAGCGGAGCAGGTATCGCAAGGCTGGCTGGATGAGGTTTCTCACGATGCATCCCGCGTGGTGGAATGCGGGAAGCCTAGGGGCTGCTGGCCGACACCTGGACGCGTACGCGACGAAACCCTGATTGGGGCGATGGAATCAGTCTCAGGCGGTTCGAGCATGGACCGCAACCGTGCCCACTGCGCTGAAACTGCGCTCCAGATCCTGCAGCGGCGACACCATTGCCGGATCTTGCGCGGGAGCGGGAGCGGAATAGGGATGGGAATGGGAGCTGGATCGGCGGGCAGGTAGTAGTTCAACCGGTCGAAGAGCCGCCGGTGGAACTCCGCATCGTGCACGGTCTTGCTGGCACCGCGCACCAGCGGGTCGTCACTGCTGCCAAGCGGCAGTGACAACGAGCCCAGCGCGCGCATTCCGACACTGGCAGAGGTCGGGCTTTCCTTCAAGGCATAACGGTCCTGCACCGCACTCACAAAGACCAGTGCCTATTCCGCTGCGTGGGACATGCACGACACGCGAATGTCCAGTTGCACATGGTCTCCTGGTTCGGGTGGGAAGTTCCTGGTGGCTTCGACCGTTTGGCTGCTCGCCCGGCTCACCACATCACTTTGTCCCAGCAGCGCACGCCGCACGCCTTCGCACGTCTTGGCCGGTGTCACGCTGTAGCGGCGCAAGCAGATGTTTGGGCTTCGAAGGCGTCATCCATGAAAACGGGAGCAGATCTGCTGCTGGAATCGTGGGCGCATGCTGAAGGCGAAAGGCCAGCAGCAGCCACGAAAAGCAGCGAAGAACGGAACCGGGCTCAGCAACTGCGGGTCGGCTGTGGCGGGTGGGCCGCTTCAGCGCTTCGTGCGACCTGGCAGATCGGCATCGATCATCTGCAGGGTCCTGGCCAGCGCACCACGCCCTTGCTCAACCAGCGTGCGCCCGGCTTCGGCAATTTTCGTGCGCGCCTGGGGATCAGCCAGCAGCTCCGCCAATGCCTGGGCAATGCCGTCCGCATCATTGGCAATCACCAGGGCGCCGGCTTCGCGCAGGCGTCGGGAAATTTCCGCAAAGTTGTGCAGGTGTGGGCCGGTGACCATGGCGGTGCCGACCGCAGCCGGTTCCAGCAGGTTGTGGCCACCAATGGGCTGCAGGCTGCCGCCGACAAAGGCCACGTCGGCGCAGGCGTAGAACGACATCAGTTCGCCCAGGGTGTCGATCACGAACACGTCGTCGCTGGCGGTGGGCCACGAGGCCTGGCGGCGCGTGGCAACCTGCCAGCCCGCCGCTGCCGCCAGCTCGGTGACGCGCGTAAAGCGCTCGGGATGCCGCGGCGCCCACAGCAGCAACAGCTCAGGCCAGCGCTGCCGCAGTTGGCGGTGGATGGCGATGACTGCGGCCTCCTCCTCCTCGTGGGTGCTGGCCGCGATCCACACCGGACGCTGGCCGATCTGCCGGCGGCACTGGCCGGCGAATTCCGCCAGCTCCCGGGGCGCGGCAATATCGAATTTCAGGTTGCCGGTGTCGAGCACGTGCTCAGGCTTGGCCCCCAGGGCGACGAAACGCCTGCGGTCTGCGGCGGACTGGGCGCCGATCCGCCGCAGCGTGCGTACCACCCGCGCGATCAGCGGGGCCAGCACCCGGTACCCGCGCAGCGAGCGCGCCGACAGCCGCGCATTGAGAATATAGGTGGGGATACCGCGGTCGCGGCAACCGAACAGCAGGTTGGGCCAGAGTTCGGTTTCCATCACCAACGCCAGCTGCGGACGGTAGT
>JBDSUI010000132.1:0-9398 GCA_039927795.1 Pseudoxanthomonas sp. | reverse complement strand
GGGTCGGCCACCTTGCCGTTCACCGCCGCCCACGCCGCCGTCATCGGCGACGCCAGCAAGGTGCGCGAGCCCGGACCCTGGCGGCCTTCGAAGTTACGGTTGCTGGTGCTGACCGCCAGTTGTCCCGGTGCGACCAGGTCACCGTTCATGGCGATGCACATCGAACAGCCAGGTTCGCGCCATTCGGCACCGGCGGCGCGCACGATGGCATCGATGCCTTCGGCCTCGGCCTGGCGCTTGACCAGTTCCGAACCCGGCACCACCAGCATGCGCACGCGCGGGTCCACGCGACGGTTGCGCAGTACCTGCGCCACTTCGCGCATGTCGCTGAGGCGGCCGTTGGTACAGGAGCCGACGAACACCACGTCCACCGCCGTGCCTTCCAGGGCGTGGCCGGCATCGAAATGCATGTAGTCCAGCGACTTCTGCGCAGCCGCGTCGCTTGCTGCGGGAATCGGCTGGTCCACGGCAATCGCGGTGCCCGGATGCGTGCCCCAGGTCAGGGTCGGGCGGATGTCGCGCGCATCGATGACCACTTCCTGGTCGAATCGCGCGCCTTCGTCGCTGCTGAACTGCGCCCAGCGCGCCTTCGCTTCGGCAAAGGCGGCGCTGTCGACGGCGGCGTTGCCCGCTGCGCGCGGGGTGTCTGCCAGCCAGGCGTAGGTGATTTCGTCAGGCGCAACCATGCCGGCGCGCGCGCCGGCTTCGATCGACATGTTGCACAGGGTCATGCGCTGCTCCATGTCCATCGCGCGGATGGTGGAACCGCGGTACTCCAGCACGTGGCCGGTACCGCCGTTGACGCCAATCACGCCAATGATGTGCAGGATCACGTCCTTGGCCCCCACCCCCGGGGCCAGCGGCCCGTCTACGGTGATGGCCATGGTTCTGGCCTTGCGTTGCAGCAGGCACTGCGTTGCCAGCACATGGCCGACCTCGCTGGTGCCAATGCCGAAGGCCAGCGCGCCGAACGCGCCATGGGTGGAAGTGTGGCTGTCGCCGCAGACAATGGTCATGCCGGGCTGGGTCAGGCCCAGTTCGGGTGCGATCACATGCACGATGCCGCGCTCGGCCGATTGCATGTCGAACAGCTCGATGCCGTACTGCCTGCAATTACTGGCCAGCGTGTCGACCTGGGTCTCGGAGGCCGGGGTGTAGTAATGAAACTTGCCGTCCGCGTCAGCCGGGGTGGTTGGCGTGGAATGGTCCATGGTCGCCTTGGTCCGGTCTGGCCGGCGCGGGGCAATGCCGCGCGCGCGCAGTTCAGTGAACGCTTGCGGGGACGTTACTTCGTGGATCAGGTGCAGGTCGACATACAACACCGCAGGCGCGGCGTCGGTTTCCGGAACCACCACGTGGGCGTCCCAGAGTTTGTCGAACAGGGTGCGTGGGGTAGAGGTCATGCGGTTACTTCCATAGGATCGTTGTAGTGTCACGCGGCAAAAAAGAGAACGTCATCGAAGCGAAAGCCGGGATCCATCTATCCGATATTTCGCTGACCCATAAAAACCGACTGTCGCTGTGTCTGAGCGTTGGGTCCCGGCTTTCGCCGGGAGGACGACTGGAAAATCCAGGACGATGTGAGTGCCCGTCACGCCGCCGCCATTTCCGCCTTGGCCTTCACCTTGCGGCGATCCCGGAGAAGTCGATTGGCCACGTCCAGCCAGGCCAGCGCGCTGGCTTCGATGATGTCCTTGCTGGTCCCGGTGCCTTCGTATTCCTCGCCCTGGTAACGCACGCTGAGGTTGGCTTCGCCGCGTGCGTCGCGGCCCAGGCCAACGCTGTGCACCTGGTAGCTCTCCAGGGTCAGGTCGACGCCGGTGGCCAGGGCCAGTGCGGCGAACAATGCATCGACCGGGCCATCGCCTTCGGCGGTCTCGAACACGCGGTTGCCGCCGGGGTCGGACAGTTCCACGGTGGCGCGGGCGCGATGGCCGGCGTCGCTGACCGTCATCGAGGACAGGCGATAGCCCTCGCTGTCGGCACCGTCCTGCATCAGCGTTTGCAGGTCGCCGTCATGCACGACGCGTTGTTTCTCGCACAAGGCCTTGAAGTCGGCGAAGACCAGATCCAGTTCTGCTTCCTCCAGCAGGTAACCCAGTGCACGCAAGCGCTGTTCGACCGCAGCACGGCCGCTGTGCCGGCCCAGCACCATCTGCGAGGAAGGCCAGCCCACATCTTCCGGGCGCATGATTTCGTAGGTGCCACGGTGGCGCAGCATGCCGTGCTGGTGGATGCCGGCTTCGTGGGCAAAGGCATTGGCGCCGACCACCGCTTTGTTGCGTTGCACCGGCATGCCGACCAGGCGCTGCAGCAGCTGTGAGGTGGGAACGATGCGACTTGTGTCGACCCGGGTATCAGCGCCGAAATACGCACCGCGCACCTTCAGGCTCATCACCACTTCTTCCAGCGCTGCATTGCCGGCCCGTTCGCCGATGCCGTTGATGCTGCATTCGACCTGGCGCGCGCCGCCTTCGATGGCGGCCAGTGAATTGGCCACGGCCAGGCCCAGGTCGTTGTGACAATGGGTGCTGAAAACCACGTTGCGGGCGCCCGGCACGTTGGCGATCATGCGTTCAAACAATCCGCGGATCTCGCTGGGCGTGGTGTAGCCGACGGTGTCAGGCAGGTTGATGGTGCCGGCGCCGGAGGCAATGGCCGCCGCAATCACTTCGGCCAGGAAATCCTCTTCGGTGCGCATCGCGTCCTCGGCAGAGAACTCGACGTCGTCGACGAAGCCGCGTGCGGCCATCACGCTGCGGGCCACCGCATCCAGCACCTGGCCGCGGCTCATGCGCAGCTTGTGTTCGCGATGCAGCGGGCTGGTGGACAGGAACAGGTGGATGCGCGGTTTGGCGGTGCCGGCCAGCGCGCGCGCGGAGGTCTCGATGTCGCCGGGCAGGCAGCGCGAGAGCACGCACAGGGTGGTGTCGCGCAATTCGGCGGCGATCAGGCCGGCGGCTTCGCGGTCGGACTGCGAGCTGGCGGGGAAGCCCGTCTCGATCACGTCCACGCCCAGTTCGGCCAGGGCGCGCGCCATCACCAGTTTCTGCGACGGCGACATGCTGCAGCCGGGGGACTGTTCGCCGTCACGCAGGGTGGTATCAAAAATCCGGACCTGGGCCGGGGTTGCTACGGGACTGTCGCTCACCAGGTGTACTCCTCTTCGGTAACGGCGTGACGCGCGGTATGCGCATCGACGGCAATGGACATGATGGGGGAAGCCGGCGCCGGTTCAACGCGGGCAGGGGTGGGTTCGATCGGGTGCAGCTCCTGGGTGCGCCGGCGCGGTTTGCGCGGGGCGCGCGGACGCACCTCGGACAGCAGGGTAGCCAATACCCTGGCATCGATGTTGCCGCCGGAAACCACGGCGCATTTTCGTTTACCGGAGACGCGACGGCCAGCCGCCAGGGCCAGTGCACCCGCACCTTCGGCAATCAGGTTTTCTTCCAGTGCCAGTCGCACCACGGTTTCACGCAGCTCGGCTTCGCGCACTATCACCACGTCGTCAAGCAGGCTGGCGCAAAGGCGACGGGTCAGGAAGCCGGGCACCTTGACGCGCACGCCGTCGGCCAGGCTGGCGACCGGATCAATCAGGCGGGTGTCGCCTTTCAGTGCACGCGCCATGGCATCGACGCCTTCGACCTGCGCGCCAATCACGCGCACGCCCTGCGACTTCAGGGCCAGAGCCACACCCGAGGCCAGGCCGCCGCCGCCGATGGGCACGATGACCACGTCCGGCGCATACGAGGCGATTTCAATACCCACCGTGCCCTGTCCGGCAATCACGTCGGGGTCATCGAAGGCCGACAGGAAGCGGTAGTCGTTCTGTTCGGCCAGTTCGCGTGCGAAGGCATAGGCCTCGTCATAGCTGTTGCCATGCAGGCGCACGGTCGCGCCCCAGTGGGCGACGCCTGCGATCTTGTTTTCCGGCGCGCTGTGCGGCATCACCGTGATGGCCTGCACGCCCAGGCGATAGGCCGCCCAGGCCAGGCCTTGTGCGTGATTGCCGGCCGAGGCGGCGATCACCGGGCGCTGGTCGCCGCGTTCACGCGCGGCCAGCAAGGCATTCAACGCACCGCGCACCTTGTAGGAGCCGGTGCGCTGCAGGTTCTCCAGCTTCAGCATCACCCCGAAACGTTCGGCGTGGTGCATGGGCGTAGGCGGCAGGTAGCGCCGCAAACGTGCCTGCGCCGCCAGCACGTCGGCCACGGTGACGAGTACGTCACTTACGTCGGGCTCGTTGCTGGCGCGTGCCTCAGGCACTGGGGTGGAACCGGTAGCCGGAAGGCATGCCGCACGCGCGGGATGGACGTTGCAGTGGAAGAAGACGCCTCCGTGTCGACGCGTGAAGGATCCGCCTTGCGGCTACCGGTTTGCGGTTACCGGCTACCGTTGTCAGGGCATTGGCGCTCACGTTCGGTCCCCGACAGGTACTGCATCGATGGCGGTCACTTGCACCGACACGCAGTCGTACACCTTCAACATCTGCAAACGCAGGGTCTCGGGTGGGCGATGTCCGTCGACCACCAGTTCCACGCGCCAGCCACCGTCTTCGCCGGCATGGTGGCCGTTGATCGAGTGCGGGGTGAAGCCGCGGCGTTCGGCCATGCCGATGACCCGGGTCAGCGCACCCTCGGCAGGCTTCAGGACCAGCTCAAGCCGGTATCGCATGGGCAGCCTCCGTGTGTTCTGCGGCGGCCGCCTGTTCTGGCGGCGGGGCATCGGCGGGGTTGTTGTCCAGCATCGTGCCGTTGGCGGTATTGGGCGGCACCAGCGGCCAGACGTTGGCCTTGATGTCGATGGCCACATGCAGCAGGGCCGGGCCGGGTTGCGCCAACAGGTCGATCAGCGCGTCTTCGACCTGGTCGCGACGGTCAATGCGGCGGGCACGGATGCCGAACACTTCGGCCAGCGCGGCGAAATCCGGATTGTCGGACAGGTCGATCTCGCTGTAGCGCTTGGAGAAGAACAACTCCTGCCATTGCCGCACCATGCCCAGCGAACTGTTGTCCAGCAGCACGATCTTCACCGGCAGCTGGCAACGGGCGATGGTCACCAGCTCCTGCACGTTCATCATGAAACTGCCGTCGCCACTGACCAGCAACACGGTGCGGTCAGGGCAGGCAAACTGCGCGCCCATCGCCGCCGGCAGGCCGAAACCCATGGTACCCAGCGCGCCACTGGTCAAATGATTGCGCGGATGGGTGAAGCGGCAATGCTGCGCCACCCACATCTGGTGCTGGCCGACATCGCAGGCGACGATGGCATCGTCCGGCGCCAGCTCGGTCATGCGCTTCAACAGGGCCGGTGCATAGATGTCGGTGCCGGGCGCGTCATAACGGAAGCCGTGCTTGTCGCCGAGGATGCCGCAGTGCTTGCGCCAGCTTTCCTGGGCAACGCTGTCGCAGGTGCCGCGTGCGCTCAACAAAGCGCGCAGGCCGGCGGCCACATCGCCCGGCAGGGCGATATTGGCGGTGCGCAGCTTGGAGATCTCATAGGCATCGGCATCCAGGTGGATGATCCGTGCAAATGGCGCAAACTCCGCCAGCTTGCCGGTGGCGCGGTCATCGAAACGCGCGCCAACCACGATCAGCAGGTCCGATTCCTGCACGGCCATATTCGCCGCGCGGGTGCCGTGCATGCCCAGCATGCCCAGGTAATTCGGATGGCCGCCGGGCAGCGCACCCAGGCCGCGCAGGGTCAGCACGGTGGGAATCCGGGTGGCTTCGACAAATTCGCGGAACACGTCCACGGCGCCGGCCAGGCCAATGCCGCCACCGCCATAGATCACCGGCTTTTCCGCGCTGGCAATGGCGGCCAGTGCTTCGGCCAGTGCCGCCTGCGCCGGTTCCGGCGGCAGTTCGACGGGCGCAGGTACGTGGTCGGGCAGGTGCGAGGCATCGGCAACCTGCACGTCTTTCGGCAAGTCGATCAGTACGGGTCCCGGGCGACCTTCGCGGGCAATGCGGAAGGCCTCGCGCACCACCTCGGGCAGGTCTTCCACCCGGCGCACGATGTAGCTGTGCTTGACGATGGGCAGGGTCAGGCCAAACACATCCAGTTCCTGGAAGGCATCGGTGCCCATCAGGTGGGTGGCGACCTGACCGGTCAGGCAGATCATCGGCACCGAATCCAGCATCGCGTCCGCAATTCCGGTGATCAGGTTGGAGGCGCCTGGACCCGACGTAGCCACGCACACGCCGACGCGGCCGCTGGCACGCGCATAGCCATTGGCGGCCAGCGCCGCACCCTGTTCGTGCCGCACCAGGATGTGTTTCAGCTTGGAATCCACCAGCGCGTCGTAGAACGGCATGATGGTGCCGCCCGGGTAGCCGAACAGCGTTTCCACGCCTTCGGCTTCCAGCGCCTGGGTCAGCCAGCGTGCGCCGTTGCGTGGTCCGGTGGGGCGGGACGCATTGGAGCTGTCTGCGTTCATGCAGTGGCGGCCTTGTCTGTTGATGTGGCGTCATCGGCATCCGGCTGCGAGGCGTTGGCCGACAGCCACACCATCTTGGCGCGCAGCTTCTTGCCCACCACTTCGATCGGATGTTCCATGTCGGCCTTCTTGAACTTGTTGTAGTTCGGCAGGCCGGCGTCGTATTCGGCAATCCAGTTCCTGGTGAAGGTGCCGTCCTGGATATCGGTCAGGATGTCCTTCATGCGCTGCTTGGTGCCGGCATCGATCACCCGCGGACCGCTGACGTAGTCGCCGTACTGCGCCGTTTCGGAGATGAATTCCAGCATGCGGGTGATGCCGCCTTCGTAGAACAGGTCGACGATCAGCTTCAGCTCGTGCAGCACTTCGTAGTAGGCGATCTCCGGCTGGTATCCGGCTTCCACCAGCGTCTCGAACCCGGCCTGCACCAGCGACGAAGCACCGCCGCACAGCACCGCCTGCTCGCCAAACAGGTCGGTTTCGGTTTCTTCCTTGAAGGTCGTCTTGATGATGTTGGCGCGCGCGCCACCCAGGCCGGCGGCATAGGCCAGGGCCAGTGCTTCGGCATTGCCGCTGTAGTCCTGGTGCACGGCATAGATGCAGGGAACGCCGCGGCCGATCTCGTACTCGCGACGCACCAGCGCGCCCGGGCCCTTGGGCGCGACCAGCACCACGTCAATGTCCGCACGTGGCTTGATCAGGTCGAAGTGCACGTTCAGGCCGTGGGCGAAGAGCAGGCAGGCGCCGGGCTTCAGGTGATCCTTCAGCACTTCGTCATAGAGCTTGCGCTGAACCATGTCCGGGGTCAGCACCGCAACCAGGTCGGCATCCTTCACTGCTTCGGCGGGCGTCTTGACCACGAAACCATCAGCCTTGGCCTTGCTTTCGGTCGGACCACCCGGACGCAGGCCCACGGTGACATCGAAACCCGATTCACGCAGGTTCAAAGCATGCGCGCGGCCCTGGCTGCCATAGCCGACGATGGCGATGCGCGTATTGGAGGTGTCGGTGTTCGTAGCGGTGCTGGTGGTCATTGCGCTGGATTCCATGAAGGGTTGAGAGGAGAGACTTGAAATCGGGAGGGCCCTGAAACAAAAAACCCCGCACTTCTCAGGGCGGGGTTTTTCGAATCTGGCGTTGCTGCTGCTTACACGCCTGTTCGTCCCGCACCCGTTGGCGAGGTAATAAGTACGAGTACGAGGAGGTCGGCCGCAGTGGCGCCGTGGCCATCTCGTGCGTTCGTGTCCTGTAGGGGCGTGTGGCGCTGCAACATAGGGCTAGAGAAACATGCGCCTGTGTGGCTTGTCAAGCGCGCGGGCGTCGATGCTGCACGCCTTCGGCCGAACGAAAAAATGGTTGCAGAAGAAACTTCGATAGTTGCAACTGAAACAGTGAAAACGACGCAAAATCAGCGCCCCCTGCACGCACGCGCTGTTGGCGCCTCATCCCATGCCTGAATACCGCTCCAGAACTTCCACCCATGGCCGCAACATGGCCGGCGCCCGCGCGCTGTGGCGCGCCACCGGCATGAAGGACGAGGATTTCCACAAGCCCATCGTCGCCATTGCCAACTCTTTTACCCAGTTTGTGCCGGGGCATGTGCACCTAAAGGACATGGGCCAGCTGGTGGCGCGCGAGATCGAGCGCGTGGGCGGCGTGGCCAAGGAGTTCAACACCATTGCGGTCGATGACGGCATCGCCATGGGCCATGACGGCATGCTCTATTCGCTGCCCAGCCGCGAGATCATCGCCGACTCGGTGGAGTACATGGTCAACGCGCATTGCGCCGACGCGCTGGTGTGCATTTCCAATTGCGACAAGATCACCCCGGGCATGTTGATGGCCGCCTTGCGCCTCAATATCCCCACCGTATTCGTGTCCGGCGGGCCTATGGAAGCAGGCAAGACCAAGCTGTCCGAACATGGCCTGGACCTGGTCGATGCAATGGTGGTGGCCGCTGACGAAAGTGCCTCGGACGAAAAGGTCGCCGAGTACGAACGCAGCGCCTGTCCGACGTGCGGCTCGTGTTCGGGCATGTTCACCGCCAATTCGATGAACTGCCTGACCGAAGCACTGGGCCTGGCGCTGCCGGGCAATGGTTCAACCCTGGCCACCCATGCCGACCGCGAACAGTTGTTCCTGCGTGCGGGACGTCTGGTCGTCGAGCTGTGCCATCGCTGGTATGGCGGTGAAGACGCGTCGGCGCTGCCGCGTTCTATCGCCAGTTTCGAGGCCTTCGAAAACGCGATGACCCTGGACGTAGCCATGGGCGGCTCCACCAACACCATCCTGCACCTGCTGGCCGCCGCGCAGGAGGCCGAAATCGACTTCGGTTTGCGCGATATCGACCGCCTGTCACGCAAGGTGCCGCAGCTGTGCAAAGTGGCACCCAACATCCAGAAATATCACATGGAAGACGTGCACCGCGCCGGTGGCATCTTCTCGATCCTGGGCGAACTGGCGCGCGGCGGACTGCTGCATACGCAACTGCCCACCGTGCACAGCCGCAGCCTGGCCGACGGCATTGCGCAATGGGATGTCACCCAGACCGATGACCAGGCCGTGCACACCTTCTTCAAGGCTGGCCCTGGCGGCGTGCCTACGCAGGTCGCCTTCAGCCAGGCCACGCGCTGGGCGACGCTGGACACCGACCGCAGCGAAGGCTGCATTCGCGATGTCGCACATGCGTATTCGCAGGAGGGCGGCCTGGCCGTGCTGTACGGCAATCTGGCCGTGGATGGCTGCGTGGTGAAGACGGCGGGTGTGGACGAATCGATTCACGTGTTCGAAGGCAAGGCCAAGGTTTTTGAAAGCCAGGAGGCGGCGGTAAAGGGCATCCTGGGCCAGCAGATCGTCGCCGGCGATATCGTGGTGATCCGCTACGAAGGCCCCAAGGGCGGCCCGGGCATGCAGGAGATGCTGTACCCGACCAGTTATCTGAAATCGATTGGCCTGGGTG
>JBDSUI010000131.1:0-4096 GCA_039927795.1 Pseudoxanthomonas sp. | reverse complement strand
CCAAGGGCCTCGGCGCAGGCGCGAACCCGGAGGTCGGCCGCCAGGCTGCGCTGGAAGACCGAGAGGTGATCATGGACGCGCTACAGGGCGCCGACATGGTGTTCATCACCGCTGGCATGGGCGGCGGTACGGGAACCGGAGCGGCGCCGGTGATCGCACAGCTAGCCAAGGAAATGGGCATCCTTACCGTTGCCGTGGTCACCAAGCCATTTCCGTTCGAAGGTCGCCGGCGCATGCAGGTCGCGCTGAAGGGCATCGAGGAACTGAGCCAGCATTGCGACTCGCTGATCACCATCCCGAACGAAAAACTGATCACCGTGCTCGGCCGCAACGCGACCATGATCCAGGCCTTCCGCGCTGCCAACGACGTGTTGCTCGGCGCCGTGCAGGGCATCGCCGACCTGATCGTGCGTCCGGGCCTGATCAACGTCGACTTCGCTGACGTGCGCACCGTGATGAGCGAGATGGGCCTTGCCATGATGGGTACCGGTTCGGCTCGCGGCGATGACCGCGCGCAGGCCGCTGCCGAAGCCGCTATCCAGAACCCGCTGCTGGACGATGTGAACCTGTCCGGTGCCAACGGCATCCTGGTCAACATCACCGCCGGCCCGGATTTCACCATGGCCGAGTTCGACGAAGTAGGCCGCACCATCGAAGGCTTCGCGGCCGAAGATGCCACCGTGGTCCTGGGTACCGTGCTGGACCCGGACATGCAGGACGAAGTCCGCGTCACCGTGGTCGCCACCGGCCTCAACCGCACCGCCGCTGCACGCCAGCCGGTCGGCCGCACCGACGGCATCAACCTGCGCGAGCCGATGCGCGTGCCGATCAAGCTCGTTCGCGATGGCACCACCGGCATGGCCTATGACGCCAACGCCGGCATGGATGCCGTGGCCAATGCGGTCGGTGGCCTGGGTCTGCGTCGTGGCAGTGCCGAAGCTGCAACCTCGGCGCCGTCGGCCGCCCCGGCCGTGGCCGACCTGCCGGGCGACTACCTGGACATCCCCGCGTTCCTGCGCCGCCAGGCGGATTGACACGCCTTATCCCCTCGACCGCTAGTGCTGGAACCAGCGTTAGAGGGGCAATAGATAGAACGTGGACTCCTTGCCAGGGCGTCCGCGTCGCAAGACTGTCCTGTCCTTTGCTGCCGGGCCTGTTCGGCCCGGCAGATTTTTGTTTCGAAACCCCTTTCATGCGCTGATTCCAGGTCTGGAACAGGGCAGTACTTCCCACGGGATTCAGGAACCTGCGTGTTAATCTCGCGTTCCGCTGGACCCCCGACTTTCCCGAATAGGCTTTACCCGTCGCCCATGACCCAGCAGCGCACCCTCAAGAATGTAATCCGCGCCACCGGCGTGGGATTGCACAGTGGGGAAAAGGTCTACATGACCCTGCGGCCTGCACCGGTCGACAACGGCATCGTGTTCCGGCGCGTGGACCTGGACCCGGTAGTGGAAATCCGGGCCAGCGCCGAACTGGTCACTGAAACCACCCTGTGCACCGGCCTCAGCCACGACGGGGCCAAGGTGATGACGGTCGAACACCTGATGTCGGCCATGGCCGGGCTGGGGGTGGACAACGCCTATGTGGAACTGTCTTCTGCCGAGTTGCCGATCATGGATGGTTCGGCCGGCCCCTTCGTGTTTCTGCTGCAGTCGGCGGGCATCCTGGAGCAGGGCGCACCCAAGCGCTTCATCCGCATCAAGCATCCGGTGGAAGTGCGCGACGGCGACAAGTTCGCGCGCTTCGTGCCTTACGACGGTTTCAAGGTCGGTTTTACCGTGCAGTTCGACCATCCCATGATTCCGGCCTCGCAGTCGCGGGCTGAAATCGAGTTCTCCACCGCCGCCTATACCAAGGAAGTCGCGCGTGCGCGCACCTTTGGTTTCATGCGCGACCTGGAGTACATGCGCGAGCGCAACCTGGGCTTGGGCGGCTCCATGGACAACGCCATCGTGCTGGATGAATTCCGCGTGCTCAACGACGACGGTCTGCGCTATGCGGACGAGTTCGTGCGCCACAAGATTCTGGATGCCATTGGCGACCTGTATCTGGCCGGCCACCCCATCCTGGGCGCTTACGAGGGCTTCAAGTCGGGCCATGCGCTCAACAACAAGCTGGTGCGTGCCTTGATGGCCGAACGCTCTGCCTGGGAAGAAGTGACATTTGAAGGTGCGGTTGCCCTGGCACCGGTGACCTACGGCAATCCGGCGCTGGCGTTGTGAGTTGCTGACGGGCGCTTGAGCCCGAACTGTGAACCCGGACGCCTGCCTGCCCGGGAATTCACGCAAATTTAACTTCCTGATAACGAACGCATTGCCCGTCGTGGGTACCATGCTTCAGCCTGTGCGCGCCGACTTAACGTTTGGCCCGGCCGCCCCGGTGTGCTGGAAGGGGTTTGACACCCCCGTCGGATTCTGTGGAGACGGGATCTTCCAGTGCTGCCAAAGCGGCTTTTAGCGCATTGCGCGAGGTCTCTGACATTGGTTTCAGCGCAAGTCCGGCCGGCTGCGGCCGCTGGAAAGGCGCAGTCGTAGTCTTGGCAACCACTTCGGTGGCAGCAAACCCGACGGATCGGGCCAGGTTGATCAGTTCAGGTGCGGCAAGGCGCAGTTTGGCGTTCCACACCGGGGAATCGACGATAAAAACGAGTTTTCCGCCAGTCACGTTCCCCAATCTGCAATGGGGGGACAGACCAGGTGGAAGGCAAGGGCGAAGGAGCTGTTCCAACGCATCGAGCCGCATGGCCCGTCGAATCGGGTCGGTGGCAGCATCGCTCATCGCCGCCTGCAAGGCGGGCTGCGGCGATGAAGCGCGACGCGGATGGGGCTTCGAATCAGACATTTAGGTATCCATGAATTTCCAAAACATCGTAAACAATTCACGCTCCCGGGTGGCCCATGCGCGGGCCCGGATCTCGTACCAGGCCAGCGGATTTGTCCGTATGCGGCCGCTCGCCAGTGCCGGCCTGCTGCTTTTTGCCGGTCTGCTGGTTGGCGTGGTGGGCCGCAGCGCGGCCGGCCTGGCCCAGGTTTCGCTGTTGCAGGCCAAGGCCGATCGCCAGCAGACCGAGCTCGAACAGGTCCGCCGCGGCGCCCAGCAGGAAGTCAACGCCATGGCCGCGCGCCTGGGCGAGCTGCAGGCACAGGCCAACCGCCTTAACGCGCTGGGTGAACGACTGACCCGCGTGGGCCAGTTGCAGGACGGCGAGTTCGATTTCAATGAACCGGTGGGTGTCGGCGGCAACGACCAGGCCTTCGACATGGCGCCCAAGGCGCTTGATGACGGGGTGACCCAGCTGGAGAAGCAGTTTGCCGCGTCGGGCAAGCAGCTGTCGGTATTGGAAGCACTGCTGTTCAACCGCGAGCTGGACAAGAACGCCACGCCTTCGCGCCTGCCTATTCTCAACAGCTATATCACTTCAGGATTCGGCGGCCGCGCCGACCCGTTTGGTGGCGGTGGCCAGTACCACAAGGGCATCGACTTCAAGGCCAGCGTGGGCGACCCGGTGCTGACCGTGGCCGACGGCGTGGTCAGCTTTGCCGGCGACAAGAGTGGCTACGGCAACGTCGTGGATGTGGACCATGGCAACGGCTACGTCACCCGCTATGCGCACAATTCGCGCCTGGTCGTGCGCGTGGGCGACCTGGTGCGGGTAGGCCAGGAAATCGCCAAGGCCGGCTCCACCGGGCGCTCGACCGGTGCGCACGTACATTTTGAAGTGTGGGAGAACGGCGTCGTGGTCAATCCGCGCAAGTTCCTGGGTGATGGCCCGACGCCGACCGGGAAGATCAGCCGCGGCTGAAGGCGTACGCCTGACGCTGCCGAAGACCCTTGATGGCTGCGCACGGCGGGCAACACCGGGAGGCAGGCAAGCGGGCTTGATTCACTCACTGCCGCCCCAAGTTACAATAGGCACTGCCACAGGGCGCTATGCGCCCTGTTCTATTTGGGCGCAGGCCATTCCACGGAATCCAGCCGTCGCGTCCGGTGCTCCCTCCCAATCGGTTCCCTACATGATCAACAGCCTGCTCACCCGTGTCTTCGGTAGTCGCAACGAACGCCTGCTCAAGCAGCTCCAGCGCAGCGTAGGCAA
>JBDSUI010000130.1:0-3733 GCA_039927795.1 Pseudoxanthomonas sp. | reverse complement strand
CGCTATCCCACACCCGAAGCAGGCAGCCGCGGCGACCGCGACGAAGGTCCCACCCTGAACCAGGCCGAACAGCGCGTGCTCAGCGCGCTGGCCATTGCACCGGATCGGCGCGAACTGGGGGAACTGGGGGAGCTGGCCGAGGCGCTGGCGCAGTCGTCGGCCGAGGCCGCCATGCTGCACGCTTCAAAGTGCTGGACGAAGAGGGCAACGGCTGCGAGGCCTGGATCATCAGGGCGGTGCAGGAAGTGGCCAACATCAATGACCAGGCTGGCGAACTGGTGATCCACGGGATGAACCTGAGCTTTGGGCGGCTACTTCGACGCCGAAAGCTACGGTTGCGGATTCACGCCGCTGTGCAATGAACTGCGAAGACTGTGGTGGCAGGGCGTAATGGTGGTGCTTGCAGCCGGCAACGAAGGACTCGCCTGGCGGGTGCAGAACGATGGCGAGTCGTATCCGGCCAATATGGACATGACCATTGGCAACCCGGCCAACCTGGAGGATGCGATTGCAGTCGGCTCGGTGCACAAAAGCAATCCCCACAGTTACGGCGTGTCGTATTTCTCGTCGCGCGGACCTGCCCCGTACGGCCGGCGCAAGCCGGATGTGGTGGCGCCGGGCGAGAAGATCATCTCGGCACACTACGACTTCAAGCTGTCCGATCCGACCACGTTGATGGTGGAAATGAGCGGCACCAGCATGGCCGCGCCGCATGTTTCGGGATTGATTGCCGGATACCTGTCGGTCCGGCGAGCGTTCATCGGCTTTCCGGATCGGGTCAAGCAGATCGTGCTGGGAAACTGCACCGATATCGGTCGCGACGCCTTCATGCAAGGCAAGGGCTTTCCCAACCTGATCCAGATGCTGATTTCGACCTGATCCGTTTCTGTAGGAGCTGCGTAAGCTGCGAACCGAAAGATCAGGTGCCAGGAGTTGCGGAAGCTGCGATTGAATAGCCTCGGTCGCAGCCTGCGCAGCGCCTGCAACAACGGAAGGGGTCAGGCGTCGCGGTTATGGCGGCGCATGACGCGCTGCTTGTCGCGTTCCCAGTCACGGTCTTTGGCGGCATCGCGCTTGTCGTGGGTCTGCTTGCCCTTGGCCAGTGAAATGCCGGCCTTGACCTTGTTGCCTTTCCAGTACAGCGAGGTGGGCACGATGGTGTAGCCGTCACGCTCGACCTTGCCGATCAGCACGTCAATCTCGCGCTTGTGCAGCAGTAGCTTGCGGGTACGGCGATCATCGGCGACCACGTGGCTTGAGGCCTGGATCAGTGGGGTAATCTGTGCGCCAAACAAGTACAGCTCGCCCTTGCGTACCACCGCGTAGGCCTCGGTGATGTTGGCGCGCCCGGCGCGAATGGCCTTTACCTCCCAGCCCTGCAGTGCCATGCCCGCCTCGAAGTGCTCCTCCAGGTGATATTCGTGGCGCGCACGCTTGTTCTGGGCAATCGTGCCAGTGCTGTTTGCTTTATCCTTGCCGGGTTTCTTCGCCATGGCGCTATTGTCGCCGATGGTGCAGACGCAAGCGAGTCCAGCCTACTGACGAGAGTCCGTTCCCTTCATGCAAACCATCCGCCGCAGCGCCCTGGTCGAACATTCCACTGCGCGCATGTTTGACCTGGTCAACGATATCGAGGCCTATCCGCGACGATTTGACTGGTGCAGTGCCGCCCAACTGGTCGAAGCGGGCAGTGAACGGGTGGTGGCGCGACTGGATCTGGGGCTGGGTGCCTTGAGCACCTGGTTCACCACCGAGAACACCCTGGACCGGCCGCACAGCATTGACATGAACCTGGTCGATGGACCATTCCGCAAACTGCATGGGCGCTGGGAATTCCATGCCCTGGATGAGTGCGCCAGCAAGGTCACACTGACCCTGGCGTTCGATCCCAGCAATCGTCTGCTGGGGCCCGCGATCGCGCTTGGGTTCCAGAGCCTGGCAGACCGCATGGTGGATGATTTCGTGCGGGTCGCCGACCGGGGCGAATGATGCAGATTGAACTGGTCATGGCCTGGCCGCGCCGGCACGAGACCAGGCAAGTTGATGTGCCGGAAGGCACCACCCTGGCGCAGGCGCTGGAACGGGTCGGCTGGGACAGCATCGGGGACGTGCAGGGCTATGCCGTATTCGGCGTCATCGCCCAGCGATCAACCGTCTTGGACGAGGGCGACCGCGTGGAACTGTTGAGGGCGCTGCAGGTTGACCCTAAGGACGCGCGCCGGCGGCGTGCGTCAAGACCAGACGCCTGAATATCAGCGGCGCCCTTTCTTCTTCTTGTCCTTGGCCAGGTTCGGACCAAACTTGCGCACGTCCTTGGCCAACTGGGTGTCGTTTTCGGGGAAGTATTCGCCGTCCCAACTGGTGACCGTATCGCCTTCGAAATACACCGTCAGGTTCTTGATGTCGGTATTGCCGCGGCGGTTGGTGCGCTCGGCAGCAGTGTAGTCCCAGCGTTGTGCGTGGAAGGGGTCGGCGATGGAAGGCGTTCCCAGCAGCGCCACGACCTGCTGCTTGCTCTGGCCTACGGCCAGCTGGTCTGCATTGCTTTTCTCGATCAGGTTGCCCTGGTAGATCGGTTGTTTGTAGAGGATGCCGCAACCGGAAACCGTAAGGGCAATGGCGGCGATCAACAGATAGTTACGCATCGGGAAAGGCACCGCGATTCGATAGAGGGATGACCGGGCGATGATACACTTCCGATCACCGCCGCAACCTATTCGGAGGCAGCTGGCGTTAAACCGCCAATGAACGGAGAGGCCATGGAATCCCAGGATCTACGCAACGTAGGACTGAAGGTGACGCATCCGCGGATGCGCATTTTGGAACTGCTGGAACAGAGCAAGCCCCGGCATATGACCGCCGAGGACATCTACCGGCACCTGCTTGACCGTGGCGACGAGATCGGCCTGGCCACCGTGTACCGGGTGCTGACCCAGTTCGAGGCCGCAGGGCTGGTGCTCAAACACAATTTCGAAGGCGGCCAGGCGGTGTATGAACTGGATCGCGGCGAGCACCACGACCATATGGTCGATATCGACAGCGGCAAGGTCATCGAATTTTCCAGCGACGAGATCGAGGTGCTGCAGGCGAAAATAGCCGCCGAGCACGGCTACGACATCGAAGAGCACTCGCTGGTGCTGTACGTACGCAAGAAGCGCTGAGTCCGTCGGTATCAGCTGACGTCGGCCAGCAGACGTTTGGCCGCCGCACGCGCTTCCTTGCTGACCTCGACCCCGCCCAGCATCCTGGCCAGCTCTTCTTCGCGTTGCCGGGCTACCAGCAATTCCACTGAGCTCTGGGTCATGCCCTCGACCGGCGCCTTGCTGACCCGGTAGTGCGCGTGGCCTTGCGCTGCAACCTGAGGCAGGTGGGTCACGCAAAGCACCTGGCACTGCTCGCCCAGCGCGCGCAACTTCTGCCCGACGATGTCCGAAACCGCACCCCCGATGCCTGAATCGACCTCGTCAAAGACCATGGTCGGCACCGCATCCAGTCCCAGCGCGGCCACTTCAATGGCCAGCGAGATGCGCGACAGCTCGCCACCCGAGGCGACCTTGCGCAGGGCGCGCGGCGGCTGGCCGGCATTGGCAGATACCAGGAACTCGACGCGCTCACTTCCCAATGGGTCCGGTCGCTCCACCTCGTTAGGCTCGATGGCAATCTCAAAGCGGCCCCCGCCCATGCCCAGTTCGGCAATCAACGTCGTGGTCGCCGTGGCCAGCTGGGCGGCGGC
>JBDSUI010000129.1:0-9386 GCA_039927795.1 Pseudoxanthomonas sp. | reverse complement strand
GGTGGAATGGGTAACGGCTCGCTCTCACTCAATCAGCGTACCGGCGGCAACGGCAGTGTGACCCTGGAAGTGGAAGGCGACCGCGTCGGCGTCTCTGCAGTGGAGGAAAGCAACACGCTGCTGGTGCGCTCAAGCGCCAGCGCCTGGAAATCGATCAAGGACGTGATCGAGAAGCTCGATGTCATGCCGCTGCAGGTGCATATCGAAGCGCAGATTGCCGAGGTGCAGCTGACCGGTGCTCTGGAATACGGCGTCAACTGGTATTTCGAGAATGCAGTCAATGCGCCCACGACCGCGGGCGGTGGCGGCCTGCCCAGCGCGTTGGGCCGGGATATCTGGGGTGATATCGCCGGCAGCATCACCGGTGCAACCGGGCTGGGCTGGACTTTTCTGGGCAGGAATGCCGCGGCGGTGGTCAAGGCGCTGGACCAGGTGACCAACCTGCGGCTGTTGCAGACGCCCTCGGTCTTCGTACGCAACAACGCCGAGGCGACCTTCAACGTGGGCAGCCGCATTCCAATCCAGTCGGTCAGTTTCAATCCGGGCACAGGTACCGACGGCACCTACAGCCAGGTGCAGTATCTGGATACGGGCGTCATCCTCAAGGTTCGGCCGCGCATCACCCGGGATGGCATGGTTTTCCTGGATATCGTGCAGGAAGTCAGTTCGCCCGGAACGGTCGCCGCCGACCTGCAAGGCAACGTGCGCATCGACACCCGCAAACTGAAGACCGAAGCGGCGATCCAGAGCGGGGACACCGTGATGCTGGCCGGCCTGATCAAGGACAGCGTGGACAGCGGCTCGTCGGGGGTTCCTTTCCTCAGCAAGATTCCGGTGCTCGGTTCGCTGTTCGGCAGCAAGACCCAGAACACCGAACGCACCGAAACCATCGTGCTGATCACGCCCACCATCATCCGCAACCCGCAGGAAGCTCGAAACCTCACCGACGAATACGGCCAGAAGTTTCGCGCGCTGGATCCGCTGAACAGCCCCGGGAAGAAGTGAGCCCGCCCTCAGCCGCGCTACCCGTCATCCTGCTGCCGGTCGGCGTTGACGATGACGCACTCGATGCCTGTCTGGGCGCGCTGGATGCGGGCACCCCGGCCGGCACCCGCATCTGGCTGGCCGACGATGCGCAGGCCGGTCCGCGCGCGGCCACCATCATCGAGCGCTGGTTGCAGCGCACGCCGTTGCAGGCCGACTACACGCGCCGCCACAGCATGCTGGGCGAAGTCGCGCACCTGGACGAAATGTTGAATGCCTGCGCAGGTGCCGACGTGGTGGTGCTGGCGCCCGATGCGCAGCCGCTGCCAGGCTGGCTGGTGCAGTTGGCGGCTTGCCTTGGGCGCGACGCTGCGATCGCCAGCGCCACGCCCTGGTGCAATGCCGGCGAGGCCGCATCGTGGCCGCGGCTGGGGGAAATCGCCGCGCCTCCCGTGGATTTCGAACGCACCGCCGCCGCCTGCGCCGCCATGCCGCCGGTGCATCCGGAACTTCCCTGCGCCGTCAACCATGCTGTGGTCCTGCGCGGCCGTGCGCGCCAGCGCGCTGGTGGCCTGGATGCCAGCAGCTACGTGTCGTGGTACGCCGCCCTCATTGATTTATCGCTGCGCATGTCCGGCCTGGGCTGGCGCAATGCATTGTGCGAAACCGCCTTCGTCGCGCGTGGGGGTGAAGGCCTGCCGGCCGATGGCGATATGGACGCACTGAATGTGCGCTGGCCGGCGTGGCACGCGCGGCTGGCAAATTTCCTGATGCACGATCCCCTGCGTGAGCAGCGTGAGCTGCTGACCACGCTGTACGCAGACACCGCCTTGCCGGAGCCGCAACGTGACCTTTTCCACTGACCCCGGGCGTATCGCTGCCATCGTGGTGAGTCACGAAAGTGCCACCACCCTGCACGAATGCCTGACGCGCCTGCGGGCAGCGAAGGGCGTCTGCGAAATCCGCATCGTCGACAACGCCTCGCTGGACGGTACGCTCGACCTGATCCAGCGTCATGCCGCCCAGGATCCACGCGTGCGCTTCATCGGCAACCCGGACAATCCGGGCTTCGCGGTGGCCTGCAACCAGGGCGCAAGGGAGTCCACCGCGCCCTGGCTGGCCTTCGTCAATCCGGACCTGATGGTGGATACCGACACCCTGTCGCGCCTGCGCGCCCATGCCGATGCGCTGTGCAGCAACGTCGTGCTGGGCGTGGACCTGGTGGACGAAGCCGGTGTACTGGACCAGGCCGCACGGCGTCGCGATCCTGATTTTGGCGCGATGCTGTCATCGCCGCTGGCATCACGCCTGGGCGTTGCAGCAGACGCCAGCGCATGCGTGCAGATTGTGGACGCGGTGTCCGGCGCATTGATGCTGATGCCGCGCGCCTTGTTCGACCGCTTGCAGGGTTTCGATGAAGGGTATCGGCTACATGCCGAAGACCTGGACCTGTGCCGGCGCGCGCGCATGCTGGGCGCGGTGGTGGCCATCGCCAACGACATCCGGGTGCTGCACGTTCGCGGCGTATCCAGCCGCGCCCGGCCATTATTCGTGGAATGGCACAAGCACCGCGGCCTGTGGCGCTATTTCCGCAAGTTCGAGTCTTCGCAGCGCAACGTGTTGACGCGCATCGCGGTGTGGGCTGCGATCTGGGCGCGCTTTTGCATGGTGATCGTGAAGCAGCGTTTCTGATTTCCTTCTCCGCAGGCAGACAGTGCCCCGCAGGCGGGCAAGGAATGGAGTGTCAGTCTGCGATGCAGGCCGGCAGGCGAGTCATCCGCCGCTTGAGGTGGCGCCGCGCGCCGGGGGTTCGCGCCGGCGATGACGCCAACATCAGGAGCCAAGCCGCAGGAGGACGAGCTTCGTTTGCTGTGAGCGCATGACAAGTGCCACAGCCGCGCTCGCGAGCGATCCGGTGATGATCATGATCGTGGTCATAGTCATGAGTACGGGCAACGGCGCTGGTCCCCGCCTTCGCGGGGATGACGGATGGGCAAACATGACACGTGGGCAACGCCTGGCTGCGCGCGGAGAACTTGCGTGGATCAGGAGCGATGGCGCTGGACGACCAGCCGTTCGGCTGTTGAAGAGCGCTTCCCGCTTTCACGTGGATGACAGATTGGCAAAGCCGGGCCGTGCGCCCCGGCCAATCTGTCACTTCAGTGCCTTGAACCTCAGGCGCTTGGGCTGCGCGCCTTCGGCGCCCATGCGGCGCTTCTTGTCTTCCTCGTACTCGCGGTAGTTGCCCTGGAAATATTCCACGTGCGAATCGCCTTCGAAAGCCAGGATGTGAGTGGCGATTCGGTCCAGGAACCAGCGGTCATGGGAAATGACCACCGCGCAGCCGGGGAACTCCAGTACTGCATCTTCCAGCGCGCGCAGGGTTTCAATGTCGAGGTCGTTGGAGGGTTCGTCGAGCAGCAGCACGTTGCCACCCTGCAACAGGGTCTTGGCCAGGTGCAGGCGACCGCGTTCGCCGCCTGACAGGGTGCCAACCATCTTCTGCTGGTCCTGGCCCTTGAAGTTGAAGCGGCCGATGTAGGCGCGCGACTGGATCTCGACGCCGTTGATGTTGAGGATGTCGGCGCCACCGCTGACTTCCTGGAACACGTTGTGGTTGCCGGTCAGCGCATCGCGACTCTGGTCGACGTAGGCGATCTTGGTGCTGGGTCCCTTGACCACTTCACCCTTGTCCGGCGTTTCCTGGCCGGTGATCATCTTGAACAGGGTCGATTTGCCGGCGCCGTTGGGGCCGATGATGCCGACGATGGCGCCGGGCGGAATGATGAAGCTCAAGTCGTCTATCAGCAGGCGGTCGCCAAAACTCTTGGACACGTTCTTGAACTCGATCACCGACTGCCCCAGGCGCTCGCCGGGCGGGATGAAGATCTCGTTGGTCTCGTTGCGCTTCTGGTACTCGACCGAGTTCAGCTCCTCGAAGCGCGCCATGCGTGCCTTGCCCTTGGTGCGGCCGCCCTTGGCGTTGCTGCGCACCCATTCCAGTTCCTTGGCCAGCGCCTTCTGGCGGGCCTTCTCGCCGGATTCTTCCTGCTTCAGACGCTCTGATTTCTGCTCCAGCCAGGCGGTGTAATTGCCCTTCCACGGGATGCCCTTGCCGCGGTCAAGCTCAAGGATCCACTCGGCCACGTTTTCAAGGAAGTAGCGATCATGGGTGACTGCGACCACGGTGCCGGTGTAGCGCGCCAGGAACTGTTCCAGCCATTCCACTGACTCTGCGTCAAGGTGGTTGGTGGGTTCGTCCAGCAACAGCATGTCGGGCTTCTGCAGCAGCAGCTGGCACAGCGCCACGCGACGCTTCTCGCCGCCCGACAGCTTGCCGATGATCGCGTCCCACGGTGGCAGGCGCAGTGCATCGGCGGCCACATCCAGCTGGTGTTCCAGCGTATGGGCGTCATTGTTGGCCAGGATCGCTTCCAGGCGCTGCTGGTCAGCGGCCAATTTGTCGAAGTCGGCGCCTTCCTCGGCATAGGCTTCGTAGATCTTGTCCAGCGCGGCCTGTGCCTTGAGCACCTCGCCCACGCCTTCTTCCACCGCTTCGCGCACGGTGTGCTCGGGGTTGAGTTGCGGCTCCTGGGCCAGATAGCCGACCTTTATGCCGGCTGCAGGGCGCGCTTCGCCGCTGAAATCGGTGTCCACGCCGGCCATGATCTTCAGCACCGTCGATTTGCCCGCGCCGTTCAGGCCCAGCAGGCCGATCTTGGCGCCCGGGAAGAAGGACAGCGAGATGTCCTTGATGATCTGGCGCTTGGGCGGCACGACTTTGCTGACGCCGTTCATGGTGTAGATGTATTGCGACATGGGATCTCCGGGAGGGGGCGCTGCCGAGCCCGCGCAAGCATGCACGGTGGCGAAAAACACGAATCGGCCAATTATACCGGCTGCGGCCAGCCGGCTGCTGTCTTAACGGATTTCAACATTGGCGCCGCCGGCAAGATGGCATTCAGCGCGATTGGTCGATATTCGGGTCATGTTTTCCCCCATCAAGAGGTAGCCACCATGCGTCATGCCATCAAGTCTGCCCTGTCCCTGCTCTTTGTAGTGGCGTTGGCGGCGGCCCCTGCCATCGCCAAGGATCATGGTCGCGGCCATGACCGCGACCGCGACCATGATCGCCATGGCTACGTCCGCAGTGATCGCGACGACCATCGCTACAGGCGCGATAACGACGACGATCGCCGCAGGTACCGCTACAGCGGCAATGACCGCCGCTACAGCCACGACCGTTACTACCAGGCACGCCAACCCCGCGTGGTTTACCGCCCGGTTTACCGGCCGGCTTATCCCCAGGCCTACTACCCGGGGCGTGCTGCACCGCGCTGGGCCCGCGGCTATCGCTACAACCATGATGGCTATGGCCGGACCTACATCGTCAATGACTACCGTGGCTATGGTTTGCGCGCCCCGCCACGCGGCCAGTACTGGCGCCGCAGCGACGCCGGCGACTATCTACTGGTCGCGGTGGCTACCGGCCTGATTACCGATCTGATCCTGCGCAACTGATCGGTTCAGCCTGCTACAGCAAGAGAAGCGCGCCGAAAGGCGCGTTTTTTTGTGGCGCTGTGGGCGGGGAGGCTACAATCGGCAGTCCATCCCCTCCTGGAGCTCCGATGTTTCCGCGCAACGCTCGCATTGAAGGTTACGACCCTGAACTGGCCGCCGCTATGGCGTCCGAGAACCGTCGCCAGGAAGACCACGTTGAGCTTATCGCGTCGGAAAACTACTGCAGCGCGCGGGTAATGGAAGCGCAGGGCAGCCAGCTGACCAACAAATACGCCGAGGGTTACCCGGGCAAGCGCTACTACGGCGGCTGCGAATACGTGGATATCGCCGAGCAGCTGGCCATCGACCGGGTCAAGCAGCTGTTTGGCGCGGACTACGCCAACGTGCAGCCCCATTCGGGCTCGCAGGCCAACCAGGCCGTGTATCTGGCGCTGCTGAGCCCGGGCGACAAGATCCTGGGCATGTCGCTGGCCCATGGTGGCCACCTGACCCACGGCGCCAAGGTCAACATTTCGGGCAAGCTGTTCGACGCGGCCCAGTACGGAGTCAACGAGCAAGGGCTGATCGACTACGATGAAGTCGAGCGCATGGCCCTGGAACACAAACCGAAGATGGTGGTCGCCGGGTTCTCGGCGTATTCGCAGGTGGTCGACTGGGCGCGCTTCCGCGCTATCGCCGACAAGGTGGGGGCGTTCCTGTTCGTGGATATGGCCCATGTCGCCGGTCTGGTAGCCGCAGGTGTCTATCCGAACCCGTTGCCGCACGCGCACGTGGTCACTTCCACCACCCACAAGACCCTGCGTGGTCCGCGCGGCGGCATCATCCTGGCCAGCCACGCCGGCATGGGGCCAGCCGCTGCGGAGATCGAGAAGAAGCTGCAAAGCGTCGTCTTCCCCGGTATCCAGGGCGGGCCGCTGATGCATGTGATCGCAGCCAAGGCGGTGGCCTTCAAGGAAGCGCTGGAGCCGGAATTCAAGAGCTACCAGGCGCAAGTGGTGAAGAACGCGCAGGCAATGGCGAAAACCATCATCTCGCGCGGCTACAAGATCGTCTCGGGCGGCACCGAAAACCACCTGATGCTGGTCGACATGATCGGCAAGGGCGTCACCGGCAAGGCGGCCGAGGAAGCGCTGGGAAAGGCCCACATCACCGTCAACAAAAATGCCGTGCCGAACGATCCGCAAAAGCCCTTCGTTACTTCCGGCCTTCGCCTTGGCACACCGGCGGTCACCACGCGTGGCTATCTGGAACCGGATTGCGTGGCGCTGGCCAACTGGATCTGCGATGTGCTTGATGCGCCTGCCGATGAGAATGTCATTGCCGGGGTGCGTGAGAACGTGACCAGGCAGTGCGCGCAGTTTCCTGTTTACGGATGAAGGCAAGGAACGAGAGATGAGCAACGGGAAACGAGTCAACAACGGTTACGCGCGCGGCTCCGCTCGTTCCTCGTTTCTCACCGCTTGTTCTTCGCTTTCCTGACTTCATGCATTGTCCCTTCTGCCAGCACACCGACACCCGCGTCATCGACTCGCGCGTGTCCGAAGATGGGGCGACGATCCGCCGTCGCCGCGAGTGCGAGGCCTGTGGCGAGCGTTTCAGTACGCTGGAAAACATCGAGATCAAGCTGCCGACCGTCATCAAGGGCGATGGCCGCCGCGATACGTTTGATGCGCGCAAGTTGCGGGTGGGCTTTGACCGCGCGCTGCAGAAGCGGCCGGTATCGGAAGAGCAGATCGAATCGGCGGTGCGTGCGGTGGTCCACCAGATCCGCATGAGCGGCGAGCGCGAGATCGCCTCGCGCAGGATTGGCGAATTGGTGATGACCGAGCTGCGTAAGTTGGACCACGTCGGCTACGTGCGTTTTGCCTCGGTTTATCGAAGCTTCGAGGATGTGGCCGATTTCCGCGAGGAAATCGAAAAGCTCGAGCGTGACCTGCCCCCCGCGAATGGCCAGTTGCCCTTGCTGGGTGGCGACGTGGTGCCGATCGACAAGAACAAGAAGCGATGATCCTGCCTCCCTTGCGCAGCAGGGGAGGGCATGCCGCAGACCGTTTGCTTGAGGTTTCGGTATCCACATTGAGAAGGCGGAATCGAGTCGTCTTCATTGCGCCGACCACGGACTTTTTTGAATGAGCCGATTCACCGCCACCGATCACCTGCTGATGGCCCGCGCCCTGCGCCTGGCAGAACGTGGCGCCTACACCACCAGGCCCAACCCGATGGTGGGCTGCGTGATTGCCCACGGTGAAGAAGTAGTGGGGGAAGGCTTTCACCAGCGTGCCGGTGAAGCGCATGCCGAAGTACTGGCGCTGCAGGCGGCAGCTGCACGTGCGCGTGACGCGACTGCCTACGTCACTTTGGAACCCTGCGCGCATACCGGCCGCACCGGGCCGTGTGCCGAGGCGCTGATCGCTGCGGGCATCAGCCGGGTGATCGTGGCCATGCGTGATCCTTTCCCGCAGGTGGATGGCGCGGGTTTCGACAGGCTGCGCGGCGCCGGCATCACCGTTGAATCGGGCCTGATGGAATCCCAGGCACGGCAGCTCAATCGCGGCTTCCTGTCGCGAGTGGAGCGTGGTCGGCCCTGGGTGCGGGTCAAGCTGGGTACCAGCGTGGATGGACGTACGGCGATGGCCACCGGTGAGTCCAAATGGATTACCGGTGAAGCATCCCGCAGGGATGTACACAAGTGGCGCGCGCGGGCCGGGGCGATCATCACCGGCGCCAACACCGTGCTGATCGATGACCCTGCGCTCACCGTGCGCCTAGGTGATGACACCCCGTTTGTGCCACCGCTGCGGGTGGTGCTGGATCCTGGCCTGGCCACGGTAGCGCGCGGGCGGGTGCGGGATGACTCGGCACCGACGCTTTACCTTCACGCATCCGACGCCAAGCCGCCGCGTGATCTGCAGATGGATCGCGCCGTCGCACCGGTCACCGGCGGGCGATTCGATCTGCAAGCCGTGCTGGAGTTGCTGGCCGCGCGCGGTATCAACGAGGTGCAGGTGGAAGCGGGTGCGACGCTGGCGGGTGCTTTCGTGGCGGCCGGCCTGGCGGATGAAATCCTGCTGTATATCGCGCCGGTATTGCTGGGTGAACATGCGCGTCCCCTGTTTGCAGGCCTGGGCATCGATGCAATGGCGCAGCGCACGCCACTGACCGTGGTGGATGCGCGCGCAATGGGTGAGGATCAGCGCGTGCTGTTGCGGCCAGCCAGCCTGCCGTCGGCGTGAGCTGCGTCCGGCGCAAGCCGGCACGTCGTCTTCATCCCGGCAAATGCCAGGGTCCAGCCCAGGGCGTGCGCGCTGTCCCCGTGGCCGGGCAGGACCTCAGGATCGGTGCGTTCACCGGGAGTGACGACTTTGTCGCTGCAATGGCGGATTGCGAAAAATCAACGCTTGCAAACCTTCAAAGACCATTTCGCGCAAGTCATTGGCGCCGGTGCCAGCTGGGGTCCGACTTGTCCCGACACCTTGTTGGAATGCTTTGTCCGGCGGGCGGGCGTTGGGCGGATGCTAGAATTGCGTACCGGTTCGCCGGCAAACACCAACCAGCAAACGTCTTCAGGGCGGGGTGCGATTCCCCACCGGCGGTAGGTCTTTGGCGCCCAGGCGCCTTCGATAAGCCCGCGAGCGCCTTCGCAGCCTGCCTTCTCGGGGCTGGCGAAGGGTCAGCAGATCCGGTTTGATGCCGGAGCCGACGGTCATAGTCCGGATGAAAGAAGACGAGCCACGTGCGGCCTTGCGGTCGTGCCGGCCCTGTGCCCTGTGGGCGTTTTTCGCATTCTTGAACGCGGGAAACTATCCATGACCATCGCTACGCAGAATTTTCCAGTCCATTGCTGCGCGGAAATGCACTGATGTTCACCGGCATCATCGAAG
>JBDSUI010000128.1:0-2522 GCA_039927795.1 Pseudoxanthomonas sp. | reverse complement strand
TTCGGCGCATTGCCCTTGGCCACGATGGCGCGCTTGAACCCATGCGTCGCCGCTTCGCGCAAACGCTCTTCGCCATTGGGAATCGGTCGGATCTCGCCGGACAGACCCACCTCACCAAAGGCAATGGTCTTCTCGGCCAGCGGCTTGTCGCGCAACGAGGACAGCACCGCCAGCAGCACCGGAAGATCGGCGGCAGTTTCCTGCACCCGGATGCCGCCGACCACGTTCACGAATACGTCCTGGTCGCTGGTGACAATGCCGCCATGGCGATGCAGTACCGCAAGCAGCATCGCCAGCCGGTTCTGCTCCAGGCCCACGGCCACCCGGCGCGGATTGGCCAGCGGCGAGGAATCAACCAGTGCCTGCACTTCCACCAGCAGCGGGCGCGTGCCCTCGCGGGTCACCATCACGCAGCTGCCGGGTTGCTGGGTGCTACCGCCGGACAGGAAGATCGCGGACGGATTCGGCACCTCCTTCAGGCCCTTTTCGCCCATCGCGAACACGCCCAGTTCGTTGACGGCGCCAAAGCGGTTCTTGAACGCGCGCAGGACCCGGAAACGGCTGCCACTTTCACCTTCGAAATACAGCACCGCATCGACCATGTGCTCAAGCACGCGCGGGCCGGCAATGCCACCGTCCTTGGTCACGTGGCCGATCAGGAACACGGCGGTGCCGGTTTCCTTGGCATAGCGCACCAGTCGCGCTGCACTCTCGCGCACCTGGCTGACCGAACCCGGCGCGGCGGTCAGCGATTCGGTCCACAACGTCTGCACCGAATCGGCAACGATGATCTTCGGCCGCGCGGCGACCGCGTGGTCCAGTATTTTTTCGATGCCGGTCTCGGCCAGCGCGCGCAGGCCGTCCATCGGCAAGCCGAGCCGCAAGGCGCGGCCTGCCACCTGGGCCAGCGACTCTTCGCCGGTCACATAAAGCGAAGGCAAGGTCAGCGACATCTGCGCCATCGCCTGCAACAACAGCGTGGATTTGCCAATGCCCGGGTCGCCACCGACCAGCACCACCGCACCTTCCACAAGTCCGCCGCCAAGCACGCGGTCGAATTCGCCGATACCGGTGGACACGCGCGCCTCCTCGCTGCTGCGTACGTCCTTCAGCGCGGTGATTTGCGGCGCCTCCAGCTTGCCCGCCCAGCCGCTGCGGCGGGCTGCGGGTGGCGCGGCAGAAGCCGATTCCAGCACGATCTCCGACAGCGTATTCCAGGCGCCGCATTCACCGCACTGGCCCTGCCATTTATTGTGTTCGCCGCCGCACTCGGTGCAGACATAGGCGGTGCGGGATTTCGGGGAAGCCTTGGCCACGTGCGGAACCGGATGCGGAAGATGGCGCCTACTCTAGCGGTGCGGGGTCTCTACTGGCGAGACGTGCGCGGGCCAGCACCAGCGCATACGGTCATTCGCTGGCGACGACGGCAGCCAGCTCGTTGCCGTTGGGATCCAGGAAATGGAAACGGCGACCGCCCGGGAACGCGAAGATCGGGCGCACGATGCGGCCGCCAGCCGCGCGCACCGCCTGCAATGCCGCTTCCAGGTCGTCAACCGCGATCACCGGCAGCGGCGCGCCCGGTGCTTCGGCCACATCGCCCTGCAGGCCGATGTCGACATCGCCGGTCGTGGTAGCGGCGTAGCTGGGGCCAAAATCGGTGAGTTGCCAGTCGAATGCTTCACTATAGAAACGTCTAGCAGCGGCGATGTCAGCCGCAGGTAGTTCGATGTAATTGGGACGGGCCATGCGGAATTCACCTTGCTGTCGTGCGGGAATGCAGTCTCTTCGCAGTCTGTCTCCAGCGACGAGATAAGAACAGAGGTCAGACTGCAGTAGGGGTGTTCCCGAATTTTTTGGGTGTGGCAAGCGAAACAAGCCGCATCCGTTGCGTAGATTACGAAGCAGTAGGCAGTCTGCGGGCCGATGAACCACACGAGCCTTGCAGTGCACGTGCGGAGTCACATATCCAAAGGGCCTTCAAATTCTTGCCGATATCTGCTCAGGCCAGCCGCAGCGCAGGACGGGCCAGCGTGTCCGCTTCCTGCTGCTGAGTCATTGCCTGCGCAGCCGTGTGGGCCTGCTGGCGCTCCGCGCTATCGATCCGTTGCGTACTGGCCGCCAGCGAGGTGTTCAGGCCTTCAACCGTATCCACGCCGACGCGCTTGTGGGCCGGATCCTGCGGTCTGCCTTCAATGGCGAAAGTGCGGCTGGCGTCCTCGCTCATCGCCACATGGTCGATCCGGCGCAGGCCCTGTTCGCCGGCTACCGCCGCAAGATGCCCGCCCAGTTGCTCGCTGCGGAGGTCGGGAATGCGGTTGTGCCGGGCATCCAACGCATGCACGCCCTGCAACGCATCCCGGAACAGGTGGTTTTGCGAATGGCTGGAATCGTTCAGTAGCACGCCACCCTGTTGCGAGGGGCTGGAAGGCAGCGGCTGCAGGGCCGGTGCCGTCTCCCGCACGGGTGTGGGCGGTGTCAGCTGCTTCACTGCCGACAACTCCAGCAGTTGTGTTTTTGCATCC
>JBDSUI010000127.1:0-3688 GCA_039927795.1 Pseudoxanthomonas sp. | reverse complement strand
AGCTGCAGGGCACGATCGAGTCTTTCGATCAGTTCGTCGTCTTGCTGCGCAATACGGTCAGCCAGATGGTCTACAAGCACGCGATCTCCACCGTGGTCCCGGCGCGCAATGTCCGCGTGGGTCCGGGTGGCGGCTATGTGCAGGGCGGAGAAGGGGAAGGCGACGAGGAAGGCGTCGAAGAGAACGAATAGTTCCTTGGTGGCGTCATCCCGGCGAACGCCGGGACGCCGCACCTTTATTCCTGGTCGTCTTTCATGCACAGGCGGGGGGGCGCTCCTGGCTCTGGCTTTGATGCAAAGCGCGACCAGCTACGCTGTTGAACGCCGCGCGATGCGCGAGTGACTTCACGTTCTTTGCTTTTGCAAAGAAGCGCTCCACAACAGCCGAATGGCTGGTCAAGTGACCAAAGAAACACAGCCAACGGTCCGCCCGCCGCAAGATCGCGGCAGGTTCGCAAGCGCGGGGAGACAACCGGAGCGCAAGTTTGTGTGCCCTCCGGAAACGCCGCGCATCCTGTACGGCGCGCTGCGGGTGCTACCGCCACGCTTGTCGACCCTGACTGGGCCGAAAAGGCCAGGGCAACAGCCAAATCCGAAGCCAAATCCCGTTCGCCCTTTGTAATCCCCCCTTTCGCCCCCACACTTGGTGCATGTTCGAACGATCCAAAAAGGGTGAACACGCCCTGCTGATACAGCCCTTGCGCTCCGGTTCCGGTGGAAGTTCCCCGGATGATGGCGCGCAAGAGGAATTCGCTGACCTGGCCCGTTCTGCCGGCGCCACCATTGCCGCGGTGATCACCGCGCGCGTGGACAAGCCCAGTCCGTCCACCTATATCGGCAGCGGCAAGCTTGATGAGGTCAAGGCCGCGGCCGAGGCGACCGGCGCTGACCTGATCCTGGTCAACCACGCGCTGTCGCCGGGACAGGAACGCAACCTGGAGAAATTCCTGGAGCGCCGGGTGCTGGACCGCACCGGGTTGATCCTGGACATCTTCGCCCAGCGTGCACGCAGCTTCGAAGGCAAGCTGCAGGTCGAACTGGCCCAGCTGCAGCACATGGCCACCCGTTTGATCCGCGGCTGGACCCACCTTGAGCGCCAACGCGGCGGTTCCATCGGTTTGCGCGGTCCGGGTGAAACCCAGCTGGAAACCGACCGTCGGCTTTTGCAGAAGCGTGTCGACCAGCTGCAGAAGCGGCTGGAGAAAGTGGAAGTCCAGCAGAACCAGATGCGCCGCGCCCGGGTGCGCAGCGAAATGCCGCGGGTAGCCCTGGTCGGCTATACCAACGCCGGTAAGTCGACCCTGTTCAATGCGGTAACCGGCTCGGATGCCTATGCCGCCGACAAGCTGTTCGCCACCCTGGACCCCACCGTGCGCCGGGTGAATCTGCGCGGCGGCAGCATCATGTTGTCGGACACGGTCGGATTCGTCCGCGACCTGCCGCATGAACTGGTTGCCGCATTTCGCTCCACCCTGTCAGAAGCGCGCGAGGCCGACCTGCTGCTGCACGTCATCGACGCCGCCGATCCGTTGCGCGAAGACCGCATCGCCCAGGTTGACGCCGTGCTGCAGGAAATCGGGGCGGGCGACATCCCGCAGGTGCTGGTCTACAACAAGATCGACCGCATTCCAGCGCGCGGCGAGCCGGCCGACGGCGAAGTCCAGGACGAATCCTGCATAAAACCACGTCGCGACCAGCCCAACGAGGGCAGGGAGCGGGTGTGGCTGTCGGCGCGCGACAACCTGGGCATGGACCTGCTGGAAGACGCGCTGACCGAGCGCCTGTCGCTGGTCCGCGTGCAGGGTGCCCTGCACCTGCCCGCCGAACATGCCGAGCGCTTGCGTTCGCGCCTGCATCAGCTGGGCGCGGTACGCAGTGAAACCCACGACGAACAGGGCTGGCATATCGACGTCGACCTGTCGCTGGCCGATGCGCAGCGCCTGGCCGTGCAGGCGGGCGGCGCGCCGCTGGAAGCCCTGCTGCCTGAAGCCTTGCGCGAGGAATGGATGGCGTAGGCCGGGTCTTTACCCGCCATTGCCATCTGTTGGAACCCGACGGCAATGGTCGAAGTAAAAATCCGCGTGCGCCAACACCTGCTTCACCCGTTGCCATCTCGGATGGACGCAGGGTAATGGCGGGGCAAGACCCGCCCTACGCTTGTCTCCCGGGTTCATAGGCCCTATCTAGTAGAATCAGTCCCGCAACGGCTCCGGCCCTGCACAAACCTCAACGTGGAGATGGCATGGCCTGGAACACCCCCGGATCGGGCGATAAAGGACCGAGCGGCGACAAGCCCAACCCCTGGAAGCCCAATAACCGGGGCGCAGGCAAGGGCGGCGGCAACGACCTCAATGGCCTGCTCGACCGTTTGCGCGGATTCTTTGATGGCGTTGGCGGCGGCGGCAATCCGCTGCGCTGGATCGGCATCGGCCTGGCGCTGGTCATTGTCTTCAGCAGCTTCCAGCTGATCGGCGAACAGCAGCGTGGCGTCGTCCTGCGCTTCGGCCAGTTTTCCCGCATCATGCAGCCCGGTCCCAACTTCAAGTGGCCGTGGCCGGTTGAAAGCGTCACCAAGGTCAATGCCACCGAGATCAAGACCTTCAGCAGCACCGTGCCAGTGCTGACGAAGGACGAGAACATCGTCACCGTCTCGCTCAACGTGCAGTACCGCATCAGCGACCCGCGCCTGTACCTGTACGGCTCGCGCAACGCCGAGGAAGTACTTCAGCAGGCGGCCCAGAGCGCAGTGCGCGAACAGGTCGGTGGTGCCGACCTGGATACCGTGCTCGGCGTGCGTGGTCCGCTTGGCAGCCAGGCCAAGGAACGCCTGCAGAAATCGCTGGATGCCTATCGCACCGGCCTGATCGTGACCGAACTTAACCTGCCCAACGCGCGTCCGCCGCAGGAAGTGCAGCCGGCCTTCGACGAGGTCAACAGCGCCCAGCAGGTCCGCGAGAGCCTGGTCAACCAGGCCCAGGCCTACGCCGCCAAGATCGTGCCCGAGGCCCGTGGTGAAGCCGCGCGCCTGCGCACCACCGCCGATGGCTACAAGACCGCCGCCGTTGCCCGCGCCACCGGTGACGGCGCTCGCTTTACCCTGTTGCAGGAACAGTACAAGAACGCCCCCGAAGTCACTCGCAAGCGCCTGTGGCTGGAAACCGTGCAGTCCGTCCTGGCGCAGAACCGCAAGGTTGTCGGCGGCGATGGCCGCCAGTTGATCTACGTGCCCATGCCTGCGCAGGGCGGTCCTTCCCAGAGCGGACTCGCCGGCCCGGCCGTGCTTCCCAATGACGTGGTGATGCCGGCCGTGCAAAGCCTGGCCCCGTCCCAGACCGAACGCCCCGAGCGACCCGGTGGCCGCGAGGAGCCACAACGATGAAGACTTCCCTTTACGGCGCCATCGCCGCAATCGTGCTGTTCGCCCTGCTCGGTTCGGTCTACATCGTCCGCGAAGACCAGACCGCACTGGTGCTGAACCTGGGGCGCGTGGTTCGCGCCGACATCAAGCCGGGCCTGCACTTCAAGGTGCCGCTGGTGGAATCGGTGCGCGTGTTCGATCGTCGTTTCCGGACCCTGGAAACCGCGCCCGAGCGCTACCTGACCCTGGAACGCAAGGACGTCAGCATCGACTTCTTCGCGGTCGGTTACATCTCCGACGTGCGCGCCTTCTATCGCGCCACCGGCGGTGA
>JBDSUI010000126.1:0-5135 GCA_039927795.1 Pseudoxanthomonas sp. | reverse complement strand
TACCGGCAACGTGTTCGGCTGGGGTCTGGCACTGCTGACCATGGCCGGTTTCTGCAGCCTGGGCGTCTGGCAGCTCGATCGCGGGCGGCAGAAGGAAGCGATGCTGGCCGAAGCCAATGCGGTACTCGCCGCACCGGTTCCGCTTGCGCTTGCTGCCGCCTCCGATCCGGCCCGTGCCGGTTCCTACGACTGGGCGCAGGGCAAGGGACGTTTTACTTCCGCGCCTGCGGTGTTGCTGGACAACCAGGGCTACCAGGGGCGTCCTGGCATCCGCGTGTTGCGGGTATTCCAGCCTGACGCCGTTGCCATGCCGTTGCTGGTCGACCTGGGCTGGCTGCCGCTGCCGGGTGATCGTCGCCTTCCGGTAATCGACAGCTGGCCCGACACTTACTTTGTCGCCGGGTTGCTTGCCCCGCCGCCTTCGGCAGGGCTGGCAAGCGCGGTGGCGGTGCCGCAAGCAGACGGCAACCTGTTGGTCACCAGCCTGGACCGCGCTGTACTGGGCGCGGCCCTGAAGTTGCCTGCGCTGGCGCCGCGACTGCTGCGCCTGGATCCCGCACTGCGCATCGGTTACGCGCGTGACCTGGAGATACTGCCCAATACGCTGGCGCCGGAGCGCCACCTGGGCTACGCGGTGCAGTGGTTCGGGCTGGCTCTGGCCGTGTTCATTACGGCGCTGGTGCTGACCTTGCGCAAGCGACGCCAACGCAGGAACGCTGCGCGTGAGAAAATAGCGCCATGAATTCGAATTCCGACCCGCGACTGTCCACGCAACCCGATCCATCCCAGGTGCTGCGCGGCCGTTTGATCCTGATCCTGATCTTTTTGCTGTTCTTCGGCAGCATTTTTGCCGCTGGCGTGCTGCGCTTCAGTGGCTGGCAGCCGCAGGGCACCAAGGTGCATGGCGAAATGTTGAGCCCGGCCATCGATGCGCGTGCCGTGGTGCCCAAGCTGGCCGACGGCGGCGACTACGCCTGGCAGCCGGACGAGCGCATGTGGCGCATCGTGGTGGCGCCGCCGGCCGGTTGCGGCGACGCCTGTACCAAGCTGGCCCAGGAACTGGACGTGGTCTGGCAGTTGTTCGGCAACAAGGCCGACCATGTGGAAATCCTCTGGATCGGCGCGCTCCCCGCCAGTGCCCCGGCCACCGCGTCGCGCCGGCTGCTGCAGCCTACGCCTGAACTGCTGCGCGCATTGCCGCGCGTGGCTGACCCGACCGGCGTGCCGGTCTACGTGATCGACCCCAATGGCTTCGTCATCCTGCGCTATGCGCCGGGTACCGATCCAGGCTTCATCCGCACCGACGTGTCCAAGCTGCTGAAACTGATCTGATGAATCTGTCAGCACGTGCGGCGGCGTACAAGCCCACCCTTTACAAGCACCTGCACCGCTTCGCCTGGTTGGCCGTGGCGCTGACCCTGTGCGTGGTGGTGTTTGGCGCCTTTGTGCGCCTGTCCGATGCAGGCCTGAGTTGTCCTGACTGGCCCACCTGCTACGGGCGCGCCGCCTGGCCGCAGGCTGCCAGTGACGTCAGCGACCACGTGGCCAGTGCGGTGCGTCCTTTTGAAACACACAAGGCCTGGCGCGAACAGTTGCACCGTCACTTGGCGGCCAGCCTGGGCATGCTGGTGCTGCTGCTGGCGGTGCTGGCGGCACGCAAGCGTCGCTACGGCATCGCCCAGATCGCGATTGCCGCGCTGCTGGTGGCCGCCGCGATTCCCTTGTACATGCGCGGCGAGCATGTGGCGGCCTCGGTATTGGCGATCATCGGCGAAGTGATCCTGCTGTTGGCTGCCTTGCGCTGGTCCAACACCGACTTGTCGCGGGTGGCGGCGCTGACCTTGGCGGTGATCATTTTCCAGGCCCTGCTGGGCATGTGGACAGTGACCTGGCTGCTGAAACCGGTCGTGGTCATGGGACACCTGCTGGGGGGCCTGAGCACATTCGCGCTGCTGACGTGGATGGCGTGGCGCGCGATCAATCGTCCGATCATCGTCGTGGAAGCGATCGCCCTGAAGCGCTGGGTGATGGCCGGCCTGCTGCTGCTGGGCGTGCAGATCGCCCTGGGTGGCTGGGTCAGTGCCAACTACGCGGCGTTGTCCTGCGGGGCGGGTAGCTGGTCGGCCGCCAATTTCCCCAAGTGCGTGGGCCAGTGGTGGCCGCCACATGATTTCGGCGAGGGTTTCGTGCTCTGGCGCGGCGTCGGCGTGGATTACGAAGGTGGCGTGCTGGATGGCGCTTCACGTATCGCCATCCAGATGGCGCATCGTTTGTTTGCCGTCGTGGTGGCGCTGTATCTGCTGGTGTTTGGCGTGCGCCTGCTGCGCACGCCCGGCATGCGCGGTTGGTCCACGGCGCTGATCGTGCTGGTGCTCATGCAGGTGTCACTCGGCATCCTCAACGTCAAACTCGCGCTGCCCCTGCACGTGGCCGTAGCCCACAACGCCGGCGCGGCGTTGTTGCTGTTCGTGCTGGTTTCTCTACTCGCGCGCCTGCGCAGGCCGGAATGAAGGCGATGTCCACTGTTCGCCAATACTGGAGTCTCACCAAGCCGCGCGTCGTGGCGCTGATCGTATTCACTGCGCTGGTCGGCATGCTGCTGGCCATCGACGGCATGCCCGATGCGCAGCAGTGGCGGCACGGCGCACTCGGCTTCCTGGGCATCTGGCTGGCGGCCGCCAGTGCCGCGGCAATCAACCAGATCCTGGACGCACGCATCGACGCGAAGATGGCGCGCACTTCCTGGCGGCCGCTGGTGGTGGGCGACCTGAAACCCTGGCAGGCGCTGGTGTTCGCATTGGTGCTCGCCGCAGCCTCGATGACGGTGCTGGTGCTTTGGGTAAACACTATTACCGCGCTGCTGACCTTCGCCTCATTGATCGGTTATGCGGTGGTCTACACGGTTTTCCTGAAGCGCGCGACTCCGCAGAACATCGTCATCGGCGGCGTGGCCGGGGCGGCACCGCCGCTGCTGGGCTGGGCCTCGGTAACCGGCATGACCGGGGAGTGGGACTGGCCGTATGCGTTGCTGCTGGTGCTGATCATCTTCGTGTGGACGCCGCCGCATTTCTGGGCCCTGGCCATCTTCCGCCGCGATGATTACGCGCGCGCGCTGGTGCCGATGCTGCCAGTGACCCATGGGGTGACCTATACGCGCTGGCAGATCCTGTTCTACACCGTGCTGCTGGTTGAAGTGACGGTGCTGCCGGTGATCTTCGGCATGAGCGGGCTGTTCTACCTGGGCGGCGCGCTGGTGTTGGGCGCGGTGTTCCTGTGGTACGCCTGGCGCCTGCTTGACCCGCCGGACGAATTCTTCCCGATGCGGGTGTTCAACTATTCCATCGTCTATCTGATGGCGTTGTTCGCGTTCCTGCTGCTCGATCACTGGCTGATGCCGCTGCTGCAGCGTGCTGTCTAGCGACAGTGTGCGGTTGCGCCCGGTTCGCTGTCGGCCTCGTAGTGTAAGTTCGACGGGTATTTTGCCTGGTGTCCCCGAGCCGCCTTTTTCAGCGGGCTGCGGCAGCGGGTCATGCGTTTTGATTTCGCGATGCTGTCTATTGGCGATGAAACCGGCCTACGCCGGTTCACGCGCAAGGAAAAACTGAAATGAGCGGTGCCGATATCGGAATCCAGGCCAGACGCGATGTGGCTGCGGGCAAAATGGAATTCCAGCGCCAGAGCGCGCTGCTCAAGACCGGAGCACTGCAGGACGCGATCTTCAACAGCGCCTACTTCTCCAGCATCGCCACCGACGAAAAGGGCGTCATCCAGATCTTCAACGTGGGTGCCGAGACCATGCTTGGCTATGCCGCGTCGGATGTGGTGAACAAGATCACCCCGGCCGATATCTCCGATCCGCAGGAACTTGTCGCACGCGCTGCCGCCCTCAGCCTGGAGCTGGATACGTCCATCACGCCTGGATTCGAGGCGCTGGTGTTCAAGGCGTCGCGTGGCATCGAGGACATTTACGAGCTCACCTACATCCGCAAGGATGGCAGTCGATTTCCGGCAATGGTCTCGGTAACGGCGTTGCGCAACGCCGGTGATGAAATCATCGGCTACCTGTTGATTGGCACTGACAACACGGCGCGAAAGCAGGTTGAAGCGGCGCAGGCGTTGCTGGATCAGCGCTTGCGCAACCAGCAGTTCTACACCCGCTCGCTGATCGAATCGAACATCGACGCACTGATGATGACAGACCCGCAAGGCATCATCTCCGACGTGAACCAGCAGATGATCCAGCTGACCGGGCGTACCCGCGACGAACTGATCGGCGCACCTTGCAGGAACTTCTTCACAGATCCGGCCCGCGCAGACGCCGCCATCCGGCGCGTGCTGACCGAGAACAAGGTAAGCGATTACGAGCTGACCGTGCGTGCGCACGATGGCAAGGAAACCGTGGTGTCGTACAACGCCGCCACCTTCCAGGACCGCGACCGCAAGCTGCAAGGCGTGTTTGCGGCGGCACGCGATGTGACCGAGCGCAAGCGTTTCGAGCGCGCGCTGCAGGAAAAAAATATCGAGCTCGAGCATGCCAGCCGCATGAAGTCGGAGTTTTTGGCGACCATGTCGCACGAGTTGCGCACGCCGCTGAACGCCATCATCGGTTTTTCGGAAGCGCTCAAGGACGGCCTGATGGGCGCGATGAGCGATACCCAGCAGGAATACATCGGCGACATTTTCACCAGCGGCCAGCATTTGCTGTCGCTGATCAATGACATTCTGGATTTGTCGAAAGTCGAGGCCGGCATGATGACCCTGGAGCTTGAGCCGGCCGATTTGAACCAATTGCTGGCAGGCAGCCTGTCCATCGTCAAGGAAAAAGCGATGGGCCAGCGCATCCAGCTCGAACTCGACATAGCGCAGGACCTGGGCATGCTGCAACTGGACACGCGCAAGACCAAGCAGATCGTCTACAACCTGCTGGCCAATGCCGTCAAGTTCAGCGCCAATGGCGGGTGCGTCAGCCTGCGCGCACGGCGCGTGTCCCGCGCTGACGTGGGCACCCTGCCCGGCCTCTGGCCGCACCACAGCCTGGCGCTGCCGAACAACGAATTCAACGAATTTCTCGAACTCACCGTCAGCGACAGCGGCATTGGCATTTCAAAAGACAACATGGCCAAATTGTTTCAGGC
>JBDSUI010000125.1:0-8039 GCA_039927795.1 Pseudoxanthomonas sp. | reverse complement strand
GCGCCGGAGGCGTTGTACCAAGAGTTCAAGGCGCTGGAAGTGCCCAAACCGCTAGACACTCCCGAATCGGAAATCTGAGGAAATACCGGATGATTGCACTGCTCCTGGCCCTGCAGGACACCGTGGTCGAGGCCCTGCCCGAAGACGCCGCCAGCGCTGCCAGCCAGGCAAGCGCAGACGTCGTCCACAGCAGCATCAACTACTTTGACCTGATGCTGAAAGCCAGCCTGCCGGTGCAGCTGATTGTGCTGCTGCTGCTGGCCGGGTCACTGATCAGCTGGGTCATCATCTTCCGCAAGTCGCGCATCTTCAGCCGCGCCAACCGCGATGCCGACGAGTTCGAGGGTCGCTTCTGGTCCGGTGCCGAACTGACCAAGCTTTATTCCGGCGCTACCGACCGCAACCGCGTGGTTACCGGCCTGGAAGCGATCTTCGAAGCCGGTTTCCGCGAATTCGCGCGCCTGCGCGACAAGCGCAAGCTTGACCCCAGGACCCAGCTTGAAGGCGCGCAACGCGCCATGCGCGCCACCTATGCGCGTGAAGTCGACCAGCTGGAACGCAACCTGGAGCTGCTGGCCAACATCGGCTCCACCGCGCCTTACGTGGGCTTGGTCGGCACCGTATTCGGCATCATGGTGACCATGCACGACATGCTCAACAGCGGGCAGCAGGCCGGCATTGCCGCCGTCGCGCCCGGCATCTCCGAAGCCTTGTTCGCAACCGCTATCGGCCTGTTTGTGGCCATTCCCGCCGTGTGGGCATTCAACCGTTTCACCACGCGCGTGGAGCGGCTGTCGGTGCGTTATGAATCCTTTGCCGAAGAGTTCAGCTCTATCCTGCAGCGCCAGTCTTCCGGCGACGAGTAAGCGGAGCCTGCCATGACCGCCGCCATTTCGCGCCGCAAGCGCCGCAAGCTGAAGTCCGAGATCAACGTCGTGCCTTATATCGACGTGATGCTGGTACTGCTGATCATTTTCATGGTCACCGCACCACTGCTGACCCTTAGCGTCGACGTCACCCTGCCCAAGGCCAATGCCAAGGCGGTGGACAGCAAGCAGGATCCCATTGTGGTGGTGGCCTATCCGGATGGCCGCATGGGCCTGAAATTGCCTGATGCGGAAATCGAGGTGCTCGATACGGCCGCGTTTGAAGCCAGGCTGGCGCCCATCGTTGCCCAGCAAGGTGGCGAGATGCGGGTGATGGTGGCTGCCGAAGGCGAAGCGCCTTACCAGGTCGTCCTGACCGCAATGGATGTCTTGAAAAAGGCCAAGGTCAGGAACGTCAGCCTGCTAACCCAGTCCGGTGGCAATGCACGCTGAGGCCGCCACGCGGCAGGCGATGTTGCCCGAAGAAGGCTACGGCAAGGCGATTGGCTATGCGGTCGCAGTGCACGTCGTGCTGGCGTTGCTGCTCTGGTTTTCTTCGTGGTTCTCGTGGCAGCACGACACCGCTTCGGCCGCCGGTTTGCCGGTCATGGACGCTTCGCTGGAGGCCTCGTCAGCGGACATGAAGGCCGCTGAGCAGGCCCTTCAGCACGTGCCCGAGCCATTGCCGGAGCCGCTGGAAGAAGTAGCCGAGGAAGACACGGTACCCCCGCCGCAGCCGATTGCCGAGCCGCGCCCCCAGGATTCGCCCACGCCGCAGCAACAGACCGCGCAGGAACGCATTCCGGTTCCCGATACCAAGGACCAGGACGAAGCCAGCCGCCTGGCCATTTCGCAGGAAAAAGCGCTGCGCGAACAGGAACAGAAACGCCGCCAGGAACAGATCGACCTGACCGAGCAGAAGCGCGTGGAAGAAGCGCAGAAGCAGCAGCGTCTGGCCAAGCAACAGGAAGAAGTCGACAAGCAGAAGAAGCTGGACGAGATTCGCAAGCTACGCTCGCAGGCCGCGCGCGAGGCGCAACTGGCGGAACAGAAGCTGCGGCAACTGACCGATCTGCGCGCTCGCCAGACCGCTGCCCATGCGGCCACCACGGGCGCCACCGGTGCGCCGGCCGGTAACAATGGGGTGGATGAAGGCCTGCTGGGCAAATACGTAGCAGCCATCCAGCAACAGGTCACGGGTCAATGGACCCGGCCCGAATCGGTGCCGGTGGGTACGCGCTGCCGCGTCGTCATCAGACAACTCCCCGGCGGACAGGTTGTATCGGCCGAGGTGCAACCCGGATGCGCCATGGATCAGGCCGGGCAGGACTCGCTAGAACGCGCGGTGTTAAAGGCGCAGCCTTTGCCGTACCGGGGTTTCGAGAGCGTGTTCAACAGGACTCTGAACTTCAATTTCACGGCCCAGGATCGCTGATTCACGCTCCCTTTCGTTCATGATTGCGAAGATGTTCAGAGTCAGGCTGTTATCCCTGTCCCACTCCCAAAATTACGAAGTGCCCATGAAGACTTTGCCGCATTGGCTGGCTGTACTTGTGCTCGTGTTGTTGCCTTTTGCAGCTTCAGCGCAACAGCAAGGACTGGAAATCGACATCGTCGGCGGCAACGCCTCGGCCCTGCCGATTGCCGTAGTCCCCATGGCCTATCAAGGTGGCGCCGGTGCCCCGGCCACTGACGTGGCTGCCGTGGTGCGCGCCGACCTGGAGCGCTCCGGCGCCTTCCGCGCGTTGCCCGAGGCCAGTATTTCCGAGCGCCCCACGCGTGGCGCTGAAGTGCAATACCCCACCTGGCGGGCGCTGAAGCAGGATTACCTGGTGGTTGGACGCATGGTGGATGCCGGCGCCGGCAGTTACCGGGTTGAATACGAGTTGTTTGACGTGGCCAAGCAGGAACGTCTGCTGGGCCTGGCATTGACCGCACGCTCCAACGCCATGCGTGACGTGGCCCACCAGATGGCCGACGCCATCTATGAAAAGATCCTGGGCGTCCGTGGCGCCTTCTGGACCCGCATTGCCTACATCACCCAGACCGGCCTGGGCAAAGAGGCGCGCTATGCGCTGATGGTGGCCGACTCCGATGGCTTCAATCCGCAGACCGTGGTGCGCTCGGCCGAGCCGCTGCTGTCGCCTTCATGGAGTCCCGATGGCAGCAAGCTGGCCTATGTCAGCTTCGAGCGCGGCAACTCCTCCATCTACATCCAGAACATCACCACCGGCGCCCGGGAACTGGTGTCCAGCTTCCGTGGCATCAACGGCGCGCCCATGTTCTCGCCCGACGGTGGCCGCCTGGCCCTGACCCTGTCACGCAGTGGCAATCCCGAAATCTACGTCATGAACCTGGGCAGCAAGCAGGTGACCCAGCTGACCAACCAGTTTGGTATTGATACCGAGCCCACCTGGAGCGCGGACGGTTCCAGCATCTATTTCACTTCCGACCGTGGTGGCCGTCCGCAGATCTACCGCGTGCCCTCCACTGGCGGCAGCGCCTCGCGGGTCACCTTCCAGGGCAATTACAACGCCACCGCTACGGTGTCCTATGACGGCAAGAAAATCGCCGTTGCCCAGGGCAGCGGCAACAATTACCGCATCGCGATGATGGACAGCAGCCTGGGTTCGCCGCGATGGAGCACGCTGTCGCCCGGCTCGCTGGACGAATCGCCCAGCTTTGCCCCCAATGCCAGCATGGTGCTGTATGCCGCGCGCGAGGGTCGTCGTGGAGTCTTGTATGCCGTTTCGGCTGACGCGCGCGTACGTCAGCGGCTGGTCCTGGCCGATGGCGATGTGCGCGAGCCGGCCTGGTCGCCCTACCGCTCTGCCCGCGCCAACCCGTAAAAACCGCTTCCACTGTTAACATTGCGACCCATTACCCACCCCGTGCCAAGTCCGAGGATTCCCGATGAATAACACTACCCGCGTCGTCATGCTCTCCCTGCTGTCCGTCGCTGTGCTGGCTGGTTGCAAATCAAAGGCCGCCAAGGACACCACGCCGCCGGCCGACACCACCGGCAACACCGGTACCGTCGTCGACAACACCACTGCTGCCGGTGCCTACGGCCCCAACGACCTGGACACCGATTCCTGCCTGCGTCAGCGCGTGGTCTATTTCGACCTGGACCAGGATGCACTGAAGCCGGAGTTCCAGGCGATTGTTGGCTGCCACGCCAAGTACCTGCGTGACCGTCCGTCCTCGCGAATGAATCTGGAAGGCAACGCTGACGAGCGCGGCAGCCGCGAATACAACCTGGGTCTGGGCGAGCGCCGCGGCAACGCCGTGTCCTCCGCCGTGCAGGCGCAGGGCGGTTCGGGTAGCCAGGTCACCGTGGTCAGCTACGGCGAAGAGCGCCCGACCTGCACCGATTCGAACGAGGATTGCTGGGCTCGCAACCGTCGCGTCGAAATCGTCTACACGGCCAAGTAAGCCGCAACGATGCGATTCCTGTCCGGATCCATCCTGGTCATTGCGGCGGCCTTTATGGTCGCCGCACCAGCCCACGCGCAACGCCAGAGCCTGGCTGACCGCGTGACGGCGCTGGAAACCCAGTCCGCCAATGACCGCGGCAATACTGATCTGCTCAATCAGGTCACCCAGCTGCGTACCGAGATGCAACAGCTGCGCAACCTGGTCGAACAGTTGCAGAACGACAACGAAAAGTTGAAGCAGACCAGCCGGGACCAGTACCTGGACCTGGATGGTCGCCTCAATCGACTTGAAGGTGGGCCGGTATCCGCGCCGCCTGCGGCCTCAGCGCCGCCGGTGGTGCCAGCAGCGGCGGCAGCTGCAGCGGTTGCAGGCAACCAGGAACGTGCGCCGACCGTGCGTGGCGACGTGGGTGCGATGGCCAGTGCCGGCGACGAGCGGGCGGCTTACAACGTCGCCTTTGATGCACTGAAGGGTGGCAATTACGCCGACGCGGCGCAGCTGTTCCTGAGTTTCCTCGAGCTGTACCCCAGTGGCGCCTACAGCCCCAATGCGCTTTATTGGCTGGGCGAAAGCTATTACGTCACCCAGAATTACCAGCAGGCGGCGCAGCAGTTCCGCAGCTTGCTGGAGCGTTATCCGACCCACGACAAGGCCTCCGGCGCGCTGCTGAAACTGGGCCTGGCCGAATATGGCCTGGGCAAAGTTGACGAAGCAGAGCGCACCTTGAACGAGGTGGTGACCCGCTACCCCGGCAGCGACGTGGCCCGTACGGCCGACGATCGTCTCAGGTCGATGCAACTGGGCCGCAGCATCCGCTGATCTGTAATTCGCAGGAGCGCCCCATGGGCGTGAGCATTTGCGGTTATCCCGCCGAACTGCTCGCGCCCATGGGGCGCTGCTACATTTGATTGCTGAAGGCCATAATTGCCGCCATGAATGCCGCCGTCCCCAGCGAAATCATCCAGTCCACTACCGATCGCCTGAAGATCACCGAGATCTTCCTGTCCCTGCAGGGTGAAGCGGCGACTGTTGGCTGGCCTACGGTGTTTGTGCGCCTGACCGGGTGCCCGCTGCGTTGCCAGTACTGCGATACCGCCTATGCCTTTCATGGTGGCGACTGGTGGGACATCGCCGATATCGTGGCGGAAGTCTCCCGCTTTGGCGTGCGCCATGTCTGCGTCACCGGCGGCGAGCCGCTGTCGCAGAAGCGCTGCCTGATCCTGCTGCGTGCGCTGTGCGATGCGGGCCATGACGTGTCGCTGGAGACCTCCGGCGCCCTGGATATTGGCGAAGTCGATGCGCGTGTATCACGCGTGCTGGACATCAAGACGCCTGGCTCGGCCGAGGTCGCGCGCAACCGCTGGGAGAACCTGCCGCTGTTGTCGGCGCGCGACCAGGTGAAGTTCGTCCTCTGTGGCCGCGAGGATTACGACTGGGCGCGCGATGTCGTATCGACGCACAAGCTGGACCAGCGTTGCGACGTGCTGTTTTCGCCCAGCAAGTCCGATCTGTCGCCGCGTGAGCTGGCCGAGTGGATCATCGCCGACCGCCTGCCGGTGCGGTTCCAGATGCAGCTGCACAAGTTGCTGTGGAACGACGAGCCGGGTCGCTGAGCTGCTGTAGGACCTGCGTAAGCTGCGACCTGGGCTGACCGCTCCGATAAAATACCCCGACGCTGCAGGCTTGCGGTCGCAGCTTACCCAGCTCCTACAGTCCAACCCGGGGAAAACCCATGAAAAATGCAGTCGTCCTTGTTTCCGGGGGCATGGATTCGGCGGTCGTGCTGGCGCTTGCGCGCGAGGAGGGCTTCGCGGTGCATGCGCTCAGCGTCAGCTACGGGCAGCGCCACACCTCCGAATTGCAGGCTGCTGACCGGGTGTCAGACGCACTGGGCGCGGTCACGCACAAGACGGTCATCGTTGATCTGCGTTCCATTGGCGGCTCGGCATTGACCGACGCGGCCATCGAAGTGCCCGAGGCCGGCGGCCAGGGCATCCCCAGCACCTACGTGCCGGCACGCAACACCATCATGCTGTCGGTAGCGCTGGGCTGGGCCGAAGTCCTGGGTGCGGCGGACATCTTCTGCGGCGTCAACGCGGTGGATTACTCGGGCTATCCGGACTGCCGGCCGGAGTTCATCGAGGCGTTCGAGCGCCTTGCCAACCTGGCCACCAAGGCCGGCGTGGAGGGGGCGGGCCTGCGCATCCGCGCACCGCTGATGAAGATGAGCAAGGCCGATATCGTCCGTGAAGGCCTGCGCTTGGGCGTGGACTTTGGCCAGACGGTGTCGTGCTACCGCGCCGACGACCACGGACGGGCCTGCGGCCACTGCGACGCCTGTCAATTGCGCGCCGCCGGCTTTGCCGACGCCGGCGTGGCAGACCCCACCCACTACGCCTGATTTCGCAGACCGCGCCGGGTGCGTTAGAATGCGCACCCGGCGCAACGCCGGATGCTTCATGTGGGCCGTTAGCTCAGTTGGTAGAGCAGAAGACTTTTAATCTTTTGGTCGATGGTTCGAATCCATCACGGCCCACCACTTACAGATCAATCACTTAGGCCGACATTGCGCTCGGCCTTTTTTTCGTTCTGGAATCTGCCTAATCACGTTCTAAACACAAAACGTCGAGAGGGTGGCCCCTGGTCTTCAGGTAGCCTGGGGCCGGGCCTTACTCGAAGGTTTTGGGCAATGTTCTGGCTACTAGAAACCAGGCAGGAAATCGCTGTCGTCTGGGAGAAGATGGAGGCAAGCTCAAAGAGACAGTTGCCGCGAACTGCGGTGAAGGACATTGGCTACCCTTGTGGAAGGGACTCCAGCTCGAAGGTCCAAACCAATGGGACACATTGGTGGGACACATTGGAATTTGGCGGCCGATTTCAAGGCAGGCCATGTACGTAACGCTCGTCTCCTGAATTGGTTTGGGTTGCTTAAAGAGGGCAGCGGTTTTGATTTCCGTTGAGATAAACGCCCCTCTTAATGAGGGGAACGATCAGCGTTGGGTTTTTTTGCGCGCGACATCGACACGGGAACGACGTAACTGATGCACACGGGGCGAGTGGGTAGTGGAAGAAAGACATGGGCAAATCTGGTTTCTTGGCTCGGCGTGCGCTGACGCGTTGAGGTCGTGGATTCTGGCGGGGTAAGGCAAGACGTTCTGGACATGCCGGTTGACAGCCCTGGTGCGAGCCGATCGGCAATCAGCTACGTCAATGCCATTGCCACCTTCAAGATTGCAGTCCGGGGGGGATCAACAGCCCTGCGTTTCAGAAAAAAATGAAGCATTGGGGGGAGTAGCTCAATGGCAAGAAGCAATTGGACTACCGAAGGACAGCAGAGTGGTGGACGACGTCCTGATCGATTTGGGTGTCGTCAATCGCAGCGGCTTAGCTGAAGTTTTTGAGATAAATACGAGCACCAGACGTGCCGACATTTACGGAGCAATTGGCCTGCTCTTGGTACACGGAGTAGACCAAGCTTGCCGTCGTTTCACCGCGCTTACCTTCGAAAAATCTATTACCAGAGACCTCAATGCTGGTGTGCAGCCTTTACGCATCCAGGTGCTCGAAGTCGCCTTGGATGAGGCGAAGGCAACGATACTGCCCATGCGTTTATCGGTCGTCGCATGAAAAAAAGTTCTCATCGACCAGTAAAAAGGCCTGTAGCGATGCAACGTATCGAAGCCATCACGAAGCACCGTCTGCTGCGCGTGTGTCGGCTTGACGGGTGCGCGCAGG
>JBDSUI010000124.1:0-5272 GCA_039927795.1 Pseudoxanthomonas sp. | reverse complement strand
CCAGCACCAACTCATCCTCTACCAGATCCAGCACCCGCAGCATGCCGTCTTCGGGCACCAGCAGCGCTTCGTATTCTGCCGGCAACCCAGCTTCTTCCGCTTCATCACGGATCAGCCCCAGCCGCTGCACGATATGCACCGGGAACAGGAACTTTTGCAGGCTGCGCTGGCATTCCAGCGGCAAATCTGCGTCAATCCTCAATTCCGCATAAGGCAACTTGAGCAACGGATCACTGTCGAACTGCAGTGCGAAGGAGACTTCGCCGTCGGTATCGATCAGTAGGTCCCTCACGCGTTCCAGACCGGACAGCGGCAAGGTGCCTTCGAAACTGCGCTTGGCTGCGACCATGCGCCATACATCCATCATCTCGGGCACGTTCACAGGCATAAGCCGCTGAATTTTAAGGATGCGGGCAGGTACTGTCAAACCCGGCCAGCCACCAACCGGTCATTTACTGAACAAGCAGCGCTTATGCAGAATTCCCGGCCTTCCCAAGGAGTACTCCATGCCGTTGATCCTGGCCTCCACCTCCCGCTACCGCCACCAACTGCTGGAACGCCTGGGACTGCCATTCCAGGTTGCCCGCCCTGACCTGGATGAGTCTGCGCTGGACCATGAAACCCCACCATCACTCGCCCAACGGCTTGCGCAGGCCAAGGCCGAGCGGATATCCAGCCAGTATCCGCAGGCGTGGGTCATCGGCTCGGATCAGGTTGCAGCCCTGGACGGCCTGGCATTGGGCAAGCCTGGCACGCGGGAGCGCGCAATCTTTCAACTAGGCACCATGTCAGGCCGCAAGGTCGCTTTCCATACGGCAGTCTGCCTGATGCGCGGCAACACGTCGTTTGAGTTCATGGACACTACCTGGGTCAGTTTCCGGGAGTTGCACGAAGATGAGATAGCGCGGTACGTCGATGCGGAGCAGCCCCTCGATTGTGCCGGCAGTTTTAAAAGCGAGGGACTGGGAATCTGCTTGTTCGAGGCGATCGAATCACGTGACCCGACCGCGCTGGTCGGTTTGCCTTTGATCGCCGTGGCCAGGCTGCTGCGCCAGGCCGGGTTCAACCTGCCCTGACCCTCAACGCACCTCAATTGGTTGCTCCGACCAGTCCTCCACGCTGCCATCCAGACCGCGCAGGCGCAGGCCCAGCCAGTGGCGTCCTGCCTTAACTCCGCTTACATCGACCTCGGCCCGGAAACCGACATTCGGGTGATTGGGGTCGGTGGACACCTTCCAGTACGCCGCGGTGCCCGGACTGGGGGTTCCGTAGCGCGCCTGCGCCAAGGGCTTTCCATCCAGCAGGATTTCGACGCCCTGGATGCCTACGCCGTCCTTGAATGCCCACCCCTGGACCTGGAAGCGGCCGGACTTTCTTGACTTGCCTTCCGGGCTGTCGATCCAGGCAAATGCAGGCAACGTGCAAGGACCGGCAATCTTTTCCGCAGGAAGTGCGAACAGCAGGAAGCGCTGGCTGCCGTGGTCCACGTTGACCACGCGCGGCGGCGGCAGCGGACCGACCTTCTCGCATAGCCGGTGGTAGTACCCCAGCAGCGATTTGTATTGCACGTCGCTCGAGCCGACCACCAGAAGTACGGGATGGTCGCGACGGCCCTCACTCTGCAGGCCCCAAAGCCGGAGCTGCGGCGCCCGCCCATGCTTGTGGTTGAGCGGATGATCCAGCACCGGAATGCGCGGATCGTTCAGCGCGAAACCCAGTTCGGCGCCCGATTTGAAATTGGCGGCAAGCAGCGTGGTGCCTGGCGGCATTCGCGCCTGTTCCTCCCGCACCGCGGTCGCCAGGGTATCCCAGCCAGAGAAATTGGCGGGGTAGAACTTCTCAGCGGCGAAGCGCTCCCGCCATTGCGGCGTGGCCAGCACCAGGTAGTAGGCCAGCACGATCAGTAGCCCTGCCGCGCTGGACAGCCAGGTGGCAACACGCCAGCCACGCGGCCATTCGCGCATTAGCGCCGGCACCGCGATCAGCAGCGGCAGGTAACCCGGCAAAGGCCAGTGGAAACTGACGCGTTCGACATCTGCAAAGAAACCCAACGCGAAGAAGCCCAGGGTGGAGACGCCACCAAGCAATCCGAAATAACGCCACTGCGCCGGCATGCCCGGGTCGTTGCGCAGCGAGCGCACGAAAACCTGGATCAGGGCAAAGAACAGCAGCGGCGTTACCAGCGCCGCCTGCACCAGCAGGAACCAGCTGCCGCTGGACTGGAACGACCAAGGGTGCCGGTCCAGCAACTGGAAACGCAGCCCTACATCGCCATTTTCCAGATTCCAGGCCACCAGCGGCGCCCATGCCGCGATGCCCACCGCCAGCGCGACCCAGACGCGGGGGTCGCGCAAGACCTTGCGTCCCTGCGGCAGCATCAGCAAGGCCAGCATGCCGACTCCGATCACGCCGATGAACCGGTAATGGCTCAGCGCGCCGATGCTCAAGCCCAGCGCCAGCTCCGCCGCCGACGCGGCATCTATTTCGCGCAGCAAGCGCGCGCCCGCATCCAGGCACAGCACGGTTGCAAAGGCCATGGGCACATCAGGCAACGCGAGGATACCCAGACTGCCCGCCAGCGGCATCAGCAAGGCCAGGCTGCCGGCACGCCAACCGGCAACTTCGCCGAACCAGCGACTGCCGATGTGGGCGATCAGCCAGGGCAACAAGGCCGCCAACAACAGAAACGGTGCCCGCAAGGCCAGCACATGCTGGCCGCCGATGCCGGTGCCCAGGCGGGTCAACCACGCATTCAATCCCGGAAGATCCGAATAGGCGGCCGCCAGGTGGCGGCCTTCCTGCCAGTAAAAAGCCTCGTCAACAAACAGTGGCAGGCGTGCGGCGATCAGGATCTTGATCGCGGTCACTACGGTCCACAGCACCAGGAAGGTACGTTGCGCACGGATCGCTTCCTGCATTCTTTCGTCCTGCATATGCCGTTAGACTTCCTTCAAACAGAATTGGGAACACAATGCTCGCCGACACTTCTGCACGCGGAATGCTACCCGATGCGCTGTTACAGGCCCTGAAAGCCGCGCAACTACAGGTCAATTCGCTGGTGCTTGGCAAGACCCACGAGGTACGACTGGCGTTCGTGGCGCTGCTTTCCGGTGGCCACCTGCTGATCGAGGACCTGCCCGGCCTGGGCAAGACCACCCTGGCCCACGCCTTGGCGGCAACCCTCGGACTGGGCTTCCAGCGCGTGCAGTTCACCTCGGACCTGTTGCCGGCCGACGTGCTGGGGGTGTCGGTCTACGACGCACAGTCGCGGCAGTTCCAGTTTCATCCGGGCCCGGTGTTCACCCACGTATTGCTGGCCGACGAGATCAACCGCGCGCCGCCACGTACGCAGAGCGCGCTGCTGGAAGCAATGGCCGAGCAGCAGGTCACCCTGGACGGCATGACCCGCCCCTTGCCGGATCCCTTTTTCGTGATCGCCACGCAGAATCCGGTCGATCTTTCCGGCACTTATCCGTTGCCGGACTCGCAACTGGACCGCTTCCTGCTGCGCCTGACGCTGGGTTACCCGAACCAGCAAGCCGAGCGCGCGCTGCTGGCCGGAACCGACCGGCGCGAGTTGATCGCGCAAGCCCAGCCGCTGCTTTCCAGTGCAGACGTGCTGGCGCTACGGATCGCCGTGAACGAAGTACACGTCAGCGATGCACTGCTGGATTACGTGCAGGCGCTGGTCACCCGCAGCCGCCAGCAGGCGGGGGTGCGCGTGGGATTGTCGCCGCGCGCCGGCATTGCCCTGCTGCGCGCATCGCGCGCTTATGCATTGCTGCTGGGCCGCACCCATGTGCTGCCCGAAGACGTGCAGGCGCTGTTTGCGCCAGTGGCCAGCCATCGCCTGGTGCCGGAAGCCGAAGCCTCGGCGGCGCAGGCGTTGGCCAAGTCGATTCTGCATGCGGTCGCCGTGGACTGAAGCGTGGCCACGCTGCGTGAACGCCTGGCTTCCCGCCTCGCCTTGCTGGCGCGACCGCGCGTGCCTGAAGGTTTGCCCGTGCGACTGGATCGGCGTCGCGTCTACGTGTTGCCGACCCGCTTCGGCCTGTTTTTCAGCGCGCTGCTGCTGGCCATGCTGCTGGGCGCGCTGAACTACAACAACAATCCGGCCCTGCTGCTGGCCCTGCTGCTGGGCGCCACCGGCCTGGCCAGCCTGATCTTCGCGCACTTGCAACTGTCGGGTCTGGGTATTGATGCGGTTTCGGCCGAGCCCGTCACGGCCGGTGCCTGCCTCTCACTGCACCTTTCATTGTCCGCCAACGATGCCCGCGCACGTCGCGGCCTGCAGATACGTTGCCTGGATAAGCGTGGAGTCGCATCGGTTCCCGCCAACGGTCCCGCCACTGCGGTGCTGGAATTGCAGACGATGACGCGCGGTTGGCTCGACCCCGGTCGCATCCGCATCGCCACCACGCAGCCGCTGGGGCTGGCGCTGGCCTGGGCCTGGGTGTGGCCGGACACGCCACAGCTGGTGTACCCGGCAATGGAATCCAGTGGCCCGCCACTGCCGTCCGGGGAAGGCAATGGCGGACAAGCACGCCTGCATCCGGCCGGTGACGACGTTCACCACCTGCGCAGTTACCGGGCCGGCGACGCGCGGCGCGCGATTGCATGGAAGCCTTCAGCGCGCCGTGATGCTTTGATGGTGCGCGAGTTCGAACAACCACTTGCAGTCGAAATCAACCTCGACTGGCGCACGCTGGCCCCACTTGCGCATGAGCTGCGCATCAGCCGCCTGGCGCGCTGGGTGGACCTTGCCGAACGCGAAGGCCGGCGCTACCGGCTGCAACTGCCGGGCCATCCGGTGCTGGGTCCGGACCACGGCCCCGCACATCGTCATGTGTGCCTGCGGGCGCTTGCACTTATGCCGGCTGCTGATGGCTGCTGATCGCGCTCAGACCCGCCTCGATGCAGGCAGCCGACGCTGGACCTTGGCGACGGCCGGCCTGTCGTTGCTGCCATTACTGCTGCAACTGCCGGGCAGAATTGCGCTGGCGGTGGCGGCGGTTGCCCTGGTTACCACTGCGTTCTCCTGGCGCAGACCCATGCCCACGGCACTGCGCCTGTCGCTCGCAATGCTGGTGGTGGCGGCCGTGCTCTGGCAGATGGGCCTGCGGTTTGGCCGCGATACCGGCTGCGCCTTGCTGGCCGCAATGATCGCCGTCAAACCTGCCGAAACCAGCAGCCTGCGCGATGCACGCAGCATGGTGGGATTTGCCTTGTTCGCACCGTTCTCGGCGTTCCTGCTGGACCAGGGCCCAACCAC
>JBDSUI010000123.1:0-23248 GCA_039927795.1 Pseudoxanthomonas sp. | reverse complement strand
GCGCCGTACACGCCGGGTTCCGCGACATTCCCATGCCGGGGCCGCTGCGGGTTGCTGTTATCCGCGCCTGCGGAGGCGACTTCATCGAGCTGGTTGGACCGGTCTACCAGACCGTGCATGGCAGCCTGTTACGGCAATTCGGTGCGCCCGATCAGTTGACCACGCGCCTGCGGCGCGCTTCCAGTATTCCCAGTGCCCAGGAACGTGATGAGGAACGAGAGCCGGACTGGTTGTCACGTTTCTTCGTACGCTGGGGCGACGGCGTTGCCGATGCGCCCGCGGCATCGGCCGAGCCCGCCGCCGAGACCAGCACGCTGCCGCCGGAACTGCATGCGCTGTTGCGCGAATCCCGTGCCATCCGCGAACGTGCCAGCGGTCGTGTGATCGCGGCGGGACCGCGCACCACGCTGTCCCAGCGTGAACTGATTTCCATCCTCACCCTGATGCAGATCGCATCGGACGAGGACATCAATGCGATGGTCCGCGACCGCCAGCAAGTGCTGGAACGGCTCAAGCAGCAGATCTTGAAGACCGCGGCGATGCTGGGTGTGGAGGCCCACGCGGTGCACCTGGACCCCGCCGACGAGAACGTCATCGACCTCATTGGCATGCTGTTCCGCGAGATCTTCGAGGAGTGTGAGCTGCGAGGTGCACAGCGCAACACCCTGGCCAAGTTGATCGCGCCGCTCAGCAAGGTGGCCTTGCAGGATCGGCAGCTGTTCCTGCAATCCTCCCATCCGGCGCGGCGGCTGCTCAATCTGCTGACCGAAGCCAGTGAAGCCAACACAGGCGACACCGAAGAAGCACGTGCGTTGCTGGACATGGTCGAGGCCACCGTGGACCGGCTGGTCCGCGACTTCAACGAAAGCCAGCAGATATTCCGCAGCTTGCGTGGCCAGTTCAATGCCTATTACGCCGACTATCGCGCCGCAGCCGAGCTTGCCGAAGGCCAGGCGACCGAGCTGCAGCGACGCGAGGATTTGCTGGAAGCTGGCATGGCCTGGGCCCGTGGCGTCCTTCTGGAAAAACTTGCCCAGCGCAGCATTCCAGAACAGGTTCGCGGTGTCCTGCTGCGGGACTGGGTTCCTTTCGCCGCTTCACTGCATGCCGCAGGCCGTCCCCAGGCGCCGCTGACCCAGTTGGACGGGCTGTGGCAGTCCCTGGGTCAAGTGGTCTGTGGTGCCGACGCCTCGGCGCTGCGCTCGCGGGAATCGGTTGCCGACTGGCTGCAACCGGTGTGGATGGCGTCGCGCATGGACCTGGCCGCCATTGATCGCCAGCGCACCGAGGTGCTGAAGGCGCTCAACGAGCCTGCACCTCCAGTGCGCTTGATCGAGAAGCAGGAGCAGGTGCCAGCAGAGGTGGAAGTGCCCGCGGATGGGTCGGCCGATGTCGACGAAGTTACTGAAAGTTATTTCAATCAATTGCCGGTGGGCGCCTGGCTCGACTTCGTCGACAAGGACAACAATGTGCAACCCGGCAAGCTCTCGTGGATCAGCCCCATTTCCGCGCGCCGCCTGTTTGTAAGCCGGGCGGGCGCACGTATTTGTGTGGCTTCGCCGCACGAACTGGCTATCATGGTCAAGTTGCAGCGCGTGCGTCTGCACCGCGATGAAGACGCGTTCTACAGCGCGATGCAAGGCGTCATCGACCAGTTAGCCCCCGCCACTGTCTAAGTAGTATCAAAAGGCCGGGCAAGGCCGTGGTTGATGCTGTGCGGCATCAAACTGGCTAACCGGTCACGGTTGCCGCCGCTGCGTATTGCCTAAGCTGTACAGACGGAGTTCTGCCCGCCTTTGCCCCCACTTTTTTTCGCCTGCCAAGGCGGGATGCCTGAGCATGTCCAGCAGCACCCACAGCGCCGACCGTCACGGTCGCGATCCGCGCCTGCTTACGCAGGCCCGCGAGATGGTGATCCCGCCGCTGGTCGATACCTTCGCCGTGGCATTGGGCCGGTTCGATGATGCCCTGTTCGACCGCGCCGAACGCGCCGGCAACTCGCAGATGGCGTTCCTGGATGCGATGCGTGAATTGCGTCGCCGCCGCGACGAGGTGGTACAGCGTTTTCGCGGCCATCTTGACAAGGCCTGGCAGTCGCTGGAAGCCGGTGATCCGCTTTCGGTGGAAACCGCGTTGTCCGAACCCACCACTGCCCTGAGCCTGGTGTCCGACCAGGAACTGGAGTCGCGACTGGCCGCGCGCAACCTGGCCAGTGTGATCATGCGCGACTGCAAGCCCGTGATTGTGCGGCTGGATCGTCGTCTGGGCTGGATCGCCGGCAACCTCGTCCTGGACAATGATCACAATCCCATTGGTGCTGAACACATAGGGGTTGCCATCCAGGAGGCTTTTGCTACCTGCGAGCTGAGCCTGGAAGTGCGGTTGGTGGTCATCAAGCTTTGCGAGCGCGACCTGGTACCGGGCATCGGACGCATCTATGAGGCACTGGACCAGTATCTGGTCCAGGCCGGCGTTATCCCCGAGATGCCAGCCGCACGAGTGCCGTCCCGCCCCCCTGCGCGCGCACCGGGAAGCGAGCATGAGGCTGTCGCCAATGACGACGGCGAAACCAGTGCACCGGCGTGGGCGGCTCGTTTCACCCATCGCATGGCGGGCATGAAAGGCGGCATGCAGGCTGCGCAGGGGCAGGGCGGTTTCAGCGACGCCCAGGGCGCCTATGCCGACGGTGCGCAAGGCGTACTGCTGGAAGCGCTGCACCACCTGCTGCAGGAGTCACGCGGCAACCGCGAGGCGCCGCAGCACGCAGAGCGGCGGGCCCCGAACCTGGATAACCGCGCGCTGTCGCAGCGCGAGATGCTGTCGGTGCTTTCGCTGCTGCAGAGCACGCCCAGCGCGTCCTTGCGCGCGGCCATTGGCGACACCGGTGAATCGCTGGCACAGCGCCTGAAGAGCGAAGTGCTGAGTGGTGCCACCAAGCTGGGCGTCGATCCGTCGACGGCGCGACTGGCCCCGGTGGACGAAGACGCCATCGACCTGGTCGGCATGTTGTTCGACGTCATGCTGGACGAACGCGACCTGGAGGGCCGTCCGCGCGAACTGATCGGCCGGCTGGTGGTGCCCTTCGTCAAGGTCGCACTGCTTGATCGCCGCATGTTCGTGCAGAAAACCCATCCGGCCCGCCGCCTGCTCAATGTGCTGGCCGAAGCCTGTGAAGGCAACAGCGGCGAGAGCGCCGCCGAGCGCACGCTGATGGCCAAGGTCGAGGAAGTGGTTGGCCGGCTCACTGCCGAGTTCAACGAGAACCTGGCGATCTTCCTGACCCTGGAAGAGGAATTCCGCGACTTTCTGGGCCAGCACAAGCGTCGCATCGAGATTGCCGAACGTCGCGCCGCCGAGATCCAGAGTGGTCAGGAACGCCTGGAAACGGCGCGCCAGCGCATGGCCCTGGAACTGTCCACTCGTCTGGACGGCCGCCACGTGCCGCAGGCCATTGACGATTTCATGCGCCAGCCCTGGGCCCACCACGTCACCATGACCGTGTTGCGCGAGGGCGAAGAGGGCGACGGCCTGCGTGATGCGCTGGCCCTGGCCGACGGCGTGCTGGAAGAACTCAACGAGGCCCAGCGCCAGATCGTCGGCAAGCCCTGGCTGCAGGCGTGGCGCCCCTCGCTGCAGAAGGTGTTTGCCAGCGTCGGCATGAATCCGGATGCAGCCAGTTCCGCGGTCGATGCCTTGCACGACACGCTGCAGGCCGTGGCCGCTTCGCGCCCGGACCTGGAAAAATCGTTGCCGGAATTGCCGCAGGTCGTATTGCCGAAGGTGGCGGAAAACGATTCCGTCTCGATCCAGTTGGTGGGCGGCACCGATACGCTGGATTTCGACAGTACCGATGCCGACCACTTCCGCTCGCTGCCGATCGGTACCTGGCTGGATTTCATCGACAAGGACAACAAGGTGCAGGCCGGCAAGCTGTCGTGGGTCAGTCCCATTTCCTCGCGCCTGCTTTTCGTCAACCGTCGGGGCGTGCGCTTCTGCGTCGCCTCGCCGGAAGAGCTGGCCATGATGGTGCGCATGGGTCGCCTGCGTACCCACGAGGATGAGGATGCCTTCGACAGCGCCATGCAGGGCGTGATTGAACGGCTGGACCCGGAGAAGGCGGGAGTGAGCGTCTAGCGCCACTGCCAGCACGGCCTTGTTGCCTGGCCGCAAGCGCCCCCTTTCAACAACGGTTCCATCGCCGCCCGTGCAGGCGCGAGGCTGGAACGTGGATCGCCTGTGCCCCGCTTATGCGGTTCGCGCCTTTGAATGCCGATCTCGCCGGCTCGCGCGCAGGGCAGGAGCCCAGCGTGGCAGAGACGGTCCGGACAGGCTCCAGCGACTGGGCGGCTGGGTGTGCGTTCGAGACATTTTTCCTGGGCCTTTCCAGCCGGGCCTATGCAGCGGTCGGCCGACAACGACACGCCCGAGATTTATCTCCCTGCACTTGGCATGCGCCAGCGGCCGGCCTGTGCAAGCGGGGTCAGCCAGGCAGCCACTTTCGCCCCCGGGCCATCTTTGGCCCCACGCTTTGTTAGCATCGTCGGTCTGGAATCCGACTGGTGAGGGGAATATGGCGATTGAAGTGTTGGTGTTGAAGGAAGTTGCGATGGGCGAACGTCGCGTGGCCGCCACCCCCGAGACGGTAAAGAAGCTTGTCGCCACCGGCGCCAGCATCAAGATCGAGAGTGGCGCCGGCCTCAGCGCGGGCTTTGTCGATCAGGCCTACCTGGATGCCGGTGCACAGCTGGCGACGGCCGAAACCCCGGCCCAGGCCGACCTTGTGCTGTGCGTGCAGGCGCCCGACCCCACAGCCATTGGCCAGTTGAAGCAGGGGGCCACCCTGGTGGGGATGCTGCAGCCCGAGGCCAACGCAGATCGGGCCGAGGCGCTCAAGTCGCGCGGCATCCTGGCTTTCCCCTTGGAGAAATTGCCGCGCACCACGCGCGCGCAGTCGATGGATGTGCTTAGTTCCCAAGCCGGCATGGCCGGTTACAAGGCAGTCCTGATTGCCGCGCAACTGGCGCCGCGCTTTTTTCCCATGCTCACCACGGCCGCCGGCACCATCCGTCCCTCGAAGGTGCTTATCGTCGGCGCCGGCGTGGCCGGCCTGCAGGGTGTCGCCACCGCCAAACGCCTGGGCGCGCAGGTGGAAGGTTTCGATGTGCGCCCGGAGACGCGCGAACAGATTGAATCATTGGGTGGGAAGTTCCTGGACCTGGGCGTCAGCGCGGCGGGTGAGGGCGGCTATGCGCGCCAGCTCACCGATGACGAGCGTGCAGAGCAGCAGCGCCGCCTGGCTGAACATTTGAAAGGCATCGACGTGGTGGTTTGCACCGCGGCGGTCCCCGGTCGCCCAGCACCCAAGATCATCACCATGCCCATGGTTGATGCGATGAAGCCGGGCAGCGTGATCGTGGACCTTGCCGCCGAAACCGGTGGCAACTGCGAAGCGACCCGGCCTGGCCAGACCTTCGAGCACAACGGCATCACCATTGCCGGTCCGCTCAACCTGGCCAGCATGGGCGCCGTCCACGCCAGCGAAATGTATTCGCGCAACGTCTACAACTTTGTCGCCCTGTTTGTGAAAGAGGGCGCGATGAATTTCGACTGGAACGATGAGTTGTTGGCGAAGACTCGCTGGCCGGATGCAGAGTCCACCGCCTGATTCACTTGGACGCGGGCAATGCGGATTTACGGCACATTGTCCAGTGTTGTAGGGCGCAGCAACCGCAGGGCATTGCGCCGCATGAGCATTGGTAGCCAGCAGCAACTGCTACCGAGTGATCGCTTTAGCCGCGCACGCCGATGCCGCGCCGTTACTCCGGTCGGCGCAATGCCCTGCGGTTATTGCGCCCTGCCTCTGCCCTCCGCCCATGGTTATCGGGCCGGCGGAGTAGCCGGTGGTGGCTTGGGCGCGTGCCTCTCCATCCATGCTCGGCGCTGCTCCGGGGTCATCTGCCGCCAGTCTTCGCGCAAGTCCTTGCGCTGTTCCGGCGATAGTTTCTTCATCTGCTCGTACAGTGCGCGCGCTTCTTCGCGCTGTTGCGGGCTCATGTGCTCGAAGCGGCGCATGCCCTTGCGCGCCTGCTTGCGCTGATCGGGTGACATGTCCTGCCAGCGTTGCGCGTGTTCCAGCATGCGCGCACGCTGGTCTGGGTCGCTGTTCCAGCGCTCGCGTATTGGCGCCATCAGGACCTCGCGCTGCTGCGGGGTCAATCTGTCCCAATCGGGCAGTGAATGCGCGGGCACTGCCTGTGCCATTGCATTGCCGGCCAGCAGCAACAGGCCGAGCGTCAGGGAACGGTAAGCGGAGATCTTCATTCGGTTTACTCCATTGCCAGCGGGTCGGCTTCGGAAGATGCCAGCCACAGGTACAGGTCCGGGTTTTCGTCCAGGGTTGCCAACGTGTCGGTGTAGCCCTGCGCACTGGCAGTAGCGGCCACCGGCGGAACAGCGGACAGCAGTCCGGCGCTCGGCACGAATTGCACGCCCATGGCCACCGCCAATATGGCCGAGAATGCGGTCGCGGCCAGCCAACGCCCTGCGTGTCCACCTGGTGGCGCGGTCTGCGCCGCATGACGCGCTGCGCGCAGTTGCGCCAGCGTCTGTGGCGAGATATTCGATACGGCCGAGGCATGCAGTCGACGCATGTCGTGGTCGAAGCTCTGGTTGTTTTCGTCGATCTCCGTGTTCATCGGAAATCCTCCATAAGTTTCTGCAAGGCGTCGCGTGCACGCGACAGGTGGGTCTTGACCGAGCCTTCCGAACAGCCCATGGCTTGTGCGGTGTCGGCCACGTCCAGTTCCTGCAGTACGCGCAGGGTGAAGGCTTCGCGCTGGCGGGGGGGCAATTTGCGCAGGGCAAAACTCAGTTTCGTGTAGGCCTCGCGCTGGCCATGCGCTTGCGAAGGGCCGGCCGCCGTGTCCGCCCAGTCGATCACGCTGTCCTCGCTGCGCTCACTGGCAGGCTCGAACAGGCGCAGGCGGAAAGTGCGGCGTCGCTGCAGGTCTACAATCTTGCGGCGCAGGATGCTCCAGAACAATGGCGTCCATTGCTCGGCGGGGCGCTCGCGATAGACCAGCATCTTCATCATCGCGTCCTGCACGGCATCCATTGCATCGTCGCGGCTGCGCAGTCCTGCTTCGGCAAAGCGAAATGCACGGGTGCCTACGGTGGCCAGAAACAGCTCCAGCGTGGCAGCGACGGTGGGCGGCGTGCTTTCCGGTGGCTGCGGAAGTTCAGCCTGACTTAGGATGGGGCTCACCAGCACAGCTTAGTGCCTGCGGTCCGCGCGCTGGTCGAACTGCGCTTGAATGTGTTCGCCCGGGCCAGCATGGTCCTGTCCAAAGGGGGCTGCGCGGCGAACCAGTCGGTCCACGACGCGGTCATCCACATTGCTGCTCCCAGCCGTGTCGGAAATGCCGGGTAGCAAGCTTGCAAGCAGCGGCTTGGCCATTGACAGCATGGGCCTGAAGTGCATGGTGGCGTCTTCCTGTGGGTTCGGGAAAGTCAACGCTGGAGCCGGCAATCGGTTGACCAGAGTGCCAACCGATTCAGTGCCCGGTTATGATGCGGCAGGGCGCAGTGCCCGGGGAGAGATTGGATGAGTGACGGTTTCGTGGCCTTGTACATCTTCATGCTGGCGGCGATTGCCGGCCACGTGATTATTTCGCGGGTGCCGGTCATCCTGCACACCCCGCTGATGTCGGGTTCCAATTTCATCCATGGCATCGTGCTGATCGGCGCCATGATCGTGCTGGGTCACGCGGATACCATGCTGGAAAAGGTCATCGGCTTTGCGGCGGTACTGCTTGGCGCGGGCAACGCGGCCGGTGGTTATGTGGTGACCGAACGCATGCTGGACATGTTCAAGTCCTCCAAGAAGCCTGCGGTCAAGCCGGAGGCCCGCGCATGAGCTGGATCACGCCCGAGGTCCTGTCGACCTTCGTCAAGCTGAGCTACCTGGTCGCGGCGACCCTGTTCCTGCTGGGCCTGCAGCGCATGGCCTCGCCGATGACCGCACGCAGCGGCATCCGCTGGGCGGGGCTGGGCATGCTGATCGCCACCGCGGCGACCTTCCTGCAGCCCGACCTGCACAATCACCTGCTGATCTTCACGGCGGTCGCCATTGGGACTGCGGCGGCATGGATTTCCGCCAATCGCGTGGCCATCACCGACATGCCGCAGATGGTGGCGTTGTACAACGGCATGGGCGGCGGCTCGGCAGCGGCGATCGGCGCGGTGGAACTGCTGCGTTATTCCGCACACGGCGGATCGCCTTCCAAAGTCACGCTGGTGCTGGCAGTGGTAGGCGCGCTGATTGGTGCAGTGTCGCTGTCGGGTTCGATCATCGCCTGGGCGAAGCTGGATGGGCGCATGGACAAGCGCTACACCTTCGCCGGACAGCAGTGGTTCAACGCTGCCGTGGCCGTGTCGGCGGTGGTGCTGGGTGGCATGGCCATGTGGACCCTGCAGACGCCCTGGATCATCGCGTTCTTCGTGGTCGCGCTGGCACTGGGCATCCTGATGACGCTCCCGATCGGCGGCGCCGACATGCCGGTGGTTATTTCGCTGTACAACGCCTTCACCGGACTGGCGGTTGCGTTTGAAGGGTATGTGCTGGGAATCGAAACCCTGATCATCGCCGGCATGATGGTCGGCGCGGCCGGCATGCTGCTGACCAGACTGATGGCCAAGGCCATGAACCGGCCCATCAGTGGCGTGCTGTTTTCCAACTTCGGTGGTGCCACCGGCGAGATGCAGGAAATCACCGGCTCGCAGAAGCCCATCGAGGCCGGCGACGTGGCGGCGATGATGGCCTTTGCCGAGCGCGTGGTGATCGTGCCCGGTTATGGCCTGGCGGTGGCCCAGGCCCAGCACAAGATCTGGGAACTGGCGCAGAAGCTGATGGAGCGCGGGGTCAAGGTGAAGTTCGCCATCCATCCGGTGGCCGGCCGTATGCCCGGCCACATGAATGTGCTGCTGGCCGAGGCCGGCGTGCCCTACGATCTGATCGCGGACATGGATGACGTCAATCCCGAGTTTCCCAACACCGACGTGGCGCTGGTGATCGGTGCGAACGACGTGGTGAACCCGGTAGCCCGCACCGATCCGGCTTCGCCGATCTATGGCATGCCGATCCTGGACGTAGTCAATTCAAGAAACACCATCGTGATCAAGCGCGGCAAGGGCACCGGTTTTGCCGGTATCGAAAATGCGCTGTTCTATGCCGACAACACCCGCATGCTGTACGGCGATGGCGCGGAAATGGCCAGCGCGCTGGTCAGCGAATTGAAGGCGCTGGACGGCGGTCACTGAGCCCGCCGCGTGGTATGCAGCGTTCCGCCCGCACTCAGCGGGCGGTGAAAGCAGCCAGCGCCAGGGCCAGCGCCATCCAGACCCGATCTGCCGTGTGGTTTGCCAGGCCGGCGAGCGTCAATGCATAGTCGGCACCGAGCTTCAGGGCTGAATCCCAGGGATTCAGCCCCATGGCCATGCCAATCTGGGTCGCGGCCACGGTCCAGTTGACCAGCAGGATGACGGTGAGTGTCGCCAGCACCGCGGTGAGTGGGCGCAGCCCGCTACGCGGCATCCTGCCCAGCCGCAGCATCAAGGCGCTGGCCAGCGCCGCCAGCACGGCCATCCAGCCGCAGGACTGATGCAGATACAGTGCGACCAGCACCCAGGCCACGACAGTGAATGTGCTGCCGAACAGCAGCAAGAGGGGCGCGAGCCAGCGTGCGGGACGCGCGGCCTGAATGGGTTGCTGCATCATTGCTCCAGGGTGAGAGGGCACAGGATACCGTGCCGCCAGCCCGGGTCATGTGCGGAAAGTCAGAACCTCCCGCTGAGCGTCACCCCGAACATGCGTGGTGCGCCCGGGATTACCGTGGGGAAGCCGAAGGTCTGGCCGGTGTTTCCCGCATCGATCAGGTACTCGGCATCGGTCACGTTGTTGACCCAGGCGGTGAGGTCCCAGCGCTGGCCAAAGCGCAGGCCGGCGCGCAGGTTGAACAGGCCATAGGCGTCCTGTTCGATGGTGGGCACATTCTCATCCTCGAAGTAGACATGCGAATGCCAGCTATAGCTGGGACGCACGAACACGCTGCGGCTGTTCGCAATCGGCATCTCCCAATCCAGGCCCACGCTGACCGAGTGATCTGGCGTCATCCGGAACCGGTTGCCGGCCAGCTGCTGGTACACGCCATCATCGTCGAAGGCGTTGAAACCGCCATTGATATAGCCGTAGTTGAGGAAACCGCCCACTTGGTCGGTAAAACGCGCAAACAACGAAGCTTCAAAGCCCAGCGCATGCGCCTTGCCCGCATTGCGGGTGACAAATGGCGGCACGAAGCTGGGTGCGTTGCTGATTGATGCCTGGAAGTTGGTGTAGTCGTAGTAGTACAGCGACAGGTCGTAGTTGAAGCGCCCGGCATTGGCCGTTCCCTTGAGCCCAAGCTCATAGCTCCAGACTATTTCGGCAGGCACCGCCTCGATCACCGGGTGCGCCACGGGATTGGCGGTGGTCCCCTTGAACTCGACGTTGATCATGTTGGGCCTGCGGCCCTTGGACACGCTGGCATAGGTGTTTATGTCGTCGTTGATCTGGTAGCCCAGTACCGTGCGACCGACCCATGAATTCCACTTCCCGTTTTCGGAGATGCGGCCAGGGGTGGGCTTGAACAGCAGGTTGGGTGTCGCCGCGGTGCCCGGGCCCTGCAGATCGATCAGGCCGAAGATGCTGGCCGAATTGCCGACATCGGCGTGGTATCGGTACTCGGTGTCCTCACGGGTGCCACGCAAACCCGCCGTCAGCGACCAGCGCTGGCCAAAGCGCCAGGTGCCATCGGCGAAGATCTCGAATGAGCGAATCGAAACGTCGTTGCCCCAGGTCTCCGAATGGTTGGTACTGAACGTGCTGCCGAAGAACGGATCGGTGGTCTGGGACAGGTTGGGGCTGCCGTCCGGATTGACGATAGGCACCAGCGCCAGTCCGAAATTGGGGCCATAGACCTTCGTCAGCAACGCATAGAAGCTGCGCTCGTCGGTCTGGAAGGTCAGGTCGCGGCTGGCAGTCTCGTTGAAGTACGAAGCACCAAGGAAGCCAGTAAAGGCAGTGCCGTTGTCGAAATTGAAGCGTACTTCCTGGCTGAACTGGTCGCCCCAGGCGTGCTCGTCGAATTCAATGGCATTGACCTGCGAGCCATCCGCATCGAATCTGTCGACGCCATCGTAGCGGCGCCAGCCTGTAATCGTCGACAGGCTCCAGCTCTGGTTGAGGTTGAAGCTGCCAAGCAGTGTCGCGCCATAGACTTCGCGGTCAACGCCCAGCGCGTTGCCGCGCTGCGAATTGGCTACGTAAGGGTCGAAGCTGAGCTGGGTGTTGGGAATGTCGCGACTGCGGAAGCCGGTGCCTGGCGGCGTGTCTTTCTGGTAATTGAGAATCAGGTCAAGTCCGCTGGCCTGGCCGACGTTGAAATGCAGTGAACCCCGGATCGCACGGGTGTCCTTGCCCTGCAGTGTGCCGCCGTCCAGATTCTCCATGTAGCCGTCGCGGCTTTCATAGAACGCGGCCACCCGGCCCTGCACGGCGTCTGTCAGGTCGGCATTGTAGAAACCGGTGAATTTGCGCTGGTCGAAGTTGCCCAGGCCAACCTGGAAGCCGCCTGAAATGCCGGGCCGGGCCTTGTTCTGAATCAGGTGGATTGCGCCGGTTTCAGCCGCACGCCCGAACAACGTACCCTGCGGTCCGCGCAGCACTTCCACGCGCTCCATGTCGAACATTTCCACCGACGAGCCGCGCGATCGGCTGATCGACACGCCGTCCTGAAACAGCGAGATGCGCGGCTCCTGGGTGGGGTCGTCCAGGTCGGCGGTGATGCCGCGGATGGAGATGCTGGGATTGCTGACGCTCTGGGTCTGGACTTCCAGGCCCGGTACCAGCGTGCCCAGGTCACCGTAGTCGTTGATGCCGTTAGCCTGCAGGAAATCGCCGGAATAGGCATTGATCGAGATCGGCACCTCCTGGATCTGCTGCTCGCGCTTTTGCGCGGTCACCGTGATCCGGTCCAGGTCGGTGGCGGTGGCGTCGCTGGCCTGTGCCCGCGCCTGCGAGGCCAGGGCAGCGCCCAGTGCCACGCACAGCAGAGCCCGCGGTACAGGTGGCAAACGGCGTGCAGCTTGGGTCCGGGGCATGGTGTTTTTCTCCCGGGGAGCTTGAAATTGGGCGTGATTCCGGTCCTCCCCAGGCCGGAACACACAGTTGCCAGCTCTTTGTAGCCTGCCGGCGCGTCGCAGGGAAGTGTAGGGCGTTAAAATGACGGCTTGCGCCGTCTGGCGCCGCCCCCATCTTGGTTGCCATGTACTCCCGCAGCAGCGAACCCGTCCAATTCGAGCGCGATTGCGCCGCCGTCCTCGTGCCGCAGGGCGACAGCGTGACCCTGCCTGCCGGCAGCTTTGGTTACATCACCCAGGCCCTGGGCGGTAGCTACACGGTTTTCGTGGAAGGGAACCTGTTCCGCATTGCGGGCCAGGATGGCGACGCCATCGGCAAAGAGCCGGCCGAATCGCTGAGCCTGCCTGAGGGTGCCAGTGACGAGGAAGTCGAGCAGTTGATCTGGAAACAGCTGCGTACCTGTTTCGACCCGGAAATTCCTTTCAACATTGTCGACCTGGGCCTGGTGTACGAAGCCAACCTGAGCACGCGCGATGATGGCCAGCGCGGCGTGGAAGTAAAGATGACGCTGACCGCACCCGGCTGCGGAATGTGCGAGATACTGGTCGACGACGTACGCAACAAGCTGGAGCTTATCCCGACCATTGCCGAGGCCGATGTCGAGCTGGTATTCGATCCGCCCTGGGGCCGGCACATGATGTCCGAAGCGGCCAGGCTCGAGACCGGCATGCTTTGAGTCTGCGGGCCGCGCAAAGCGGCTCCGTGCTGCAGCATCCCGCGCGGCGGGTTGTGGGTAATGTTGCGTTTTTCACGAAAATATAACAATTGGAATCGGTTTCAGTTAAGGCCGTAATCGATTTCCGTGACCGATGCGGCACCGGCAGGTAACGGGCGTTCCATTCCCTGACATTCCCTGCCTGGCCACCTTGTGCGCCTGCCACACGCCGGTTAGCTTCGGGCCAGGTGCGCTATTACAGCCAGCGCGCCCGGAAGCGAAGGCGCCGTCACCACCCTGTTTCACCGGACGGTGCTTTTGCATCGCCGCATCAGCGGCACCACGCCCGGTAAGAGGGAACTTCAATGTCTGATGTCTCCAAACGTCGTCTGCGTTTGCACGTGTTGGCCCGTGCCACCGCCCTAGCTGTCGCGTCAATGTCCGTACTGCCTGCGATGGCGGCCGGCCGCATTGATGTCAGCGGTCTGCAATCCCCCGAGCAGACCAGTTTTGACCGCTTTATCGTCATGTACAAAGCAGGAAGCAGCGAACGTGCGAGCACTGTCTCGCTCGACAACGCCTTGCTGTCCGCCACCCGCGCGGTGCCCGCCAGATCGGGGCGCATGTTGAAAGTGACCCAGGTTCGCAGGCTGGCGGTGGGCGCCGATGTCGTGCGTTCGGACCGCAAACTTGACCGCGCCGAGGCCGAGTCGCTGATGCGGCAACTGGCCAGCAACCCGAACGTCGAGTACGTGGAAGTCGACAAGCTCAACCACCCCGTATTCACCCCGAATGATCCCAACTTCAGCCAGCAATACGGTTTCGGCACTGGTGCGGGGGGCATTCGTGCCACCGAGGCCTGGGACACGACCTCCGGTTCCGGCACGGTGGTTGCGGTACTCGATACGGGTATCACCAACCACAGCGACCTCAACGCAAACCTCCTGCCCGGCTACGATTTCATCATCGACACCGCGATATCGGCAGACGGCGATGGCCGTGATGCCGACCCCAGCGACCCGGGCGATGCCTATGGCGGAAATCCGTCCAGCTGGCACGGCACCCACGTCGCCGGAACCATCGCGGCGGTGACCAACAACGGCAAGGGCGTAGCCGGCACTGCGTTCAGCGCCAAGGTCGTACCGGTGCGCGTGCTGGGCAAGGGCGGCGGCTACGATTCGGATATCGCCGATGCGATCATCTGGGCTTCCGGTGGCACAGTCAGCGGCATCCCCGCCAACGCCAATCCGGCCGAAGTCATCAATCTCAGTCTGGGCGGCAGCGGTGCCTGCAGTGCCACCTCGCAGAGTGCGATCAACAGCGCGGTGAGCCGCGGCACAACCCTGGTGATCGCAGCAGGCAACAGCAACGCCAATACCTCGGGCTTCTCGCCAGCCAACTGCAACAACGTGGTCGCCGTCGGTGCTATCACCTCGACCGGTGCGCGTGCCAGCTATTCGAACTACGGTGCCCTGGTTGATGTGGCGGGGCCGGGTTCGGCGGTGCTGTCCACGCTCAACTCGGGTACGGCCGGGCCGGCTGCCGAAAGCTATGCCTCGTATAGCGGCACCTCGATGGCGGCGCCGCATGTGGCCGGTGTAGTGGCCCTGATCCAGTCGGTGTCCAGTCCTGCCAAGACGCCTGCACAGGTCGAGGCCCTGCTGAAGAGTTCGGCGCGCGCCTTCCCCTCCACGCCGTCGCAGCCCATCGGCGCGGGCATCGTCAATGCCAAGGCGGCGGTGGATGCCGCAGGTGGCGGTGGCGGCAATGTCGCGCCGGTGGCCAACTTCAGCGCCTCGGCCAGCGGCCTGACCGTCAGCTTCACCGATAGCTCCACCGACAGTGATGGCAGCATCGCCTCGCGTAGCTGGAGCTTTGGCGACGGCACCACGTCCACTGCCACCAGTCCCAGCAAGACCTATTCGGCGGCCGGTACCTACACCGTCACGCTGACGGTCACCGACAACGGCGGCGCAACCAATGCCAAGACCAGCTCGGTGACGGTCAGCGCGGGCGGTGGTAGCGGCACGGTGCTGGGGAATGGTGTTCCCGTAACCGGGCTGTCTGCGGCTACCGGTGCATCGTTGAACTACACGATGGTGGTGCCCGCTGGCGCTTCCGGCTTGAGCTTCACCACCTCCGGCGGCACCGGCGACATGGACCTTTACGTCAAGTCCGGCAGCGCCCCGACGGATTCGGTGTATGACTGCCGTCCGTACAAGTCCGGCAATGCCGAATCCTGCAGCTTCGCAACGCCAGCCGCCGGCACCTACTACGTGCGGTTGAAGGCCTATTCGGCTTTCAGCGGGGTCAACCTGACCGGCAGCTACAGCACCGGTGGCGGAGGCGGCAGTACACAGACCTACACCAATGGAACTGACGTGGCCATTGCCGACAACACCACCGTCAACAGTCCTATCACGGTGTCCGGACGCAGCGGCAACGGCCTGGCCAGCACCGCGGTCGCGGTCAACATCGTGCACACCTACAAGGGTGACCTGAAGGTGGACCTGGTGGCCCCGGATGGAAGCGTCTATGTATTGCACAACCGCAGTGGCGGCAGCGCCGACAATATCAACGCGACCTACACCGTCAATCTGTCCAGCGAAGTGTTGAACGGAACCTGGAACCTGCGCGTCAAGGACAACGCCGGCGGGGATACGGGTTACATCAACAGCTGGAGCGTGACCTTCTGATAGAGGTGTGCCAGCAAAGAAAGACGGAAACCCCGGCGCATACCGGGGTTTCTTCTTTTTGCAGCCGATCAGAGCACGCACTCACAATACGGAGATCAAAGCGCCGACTCGAAGCGATTGGCGGTTACGTTCTTGCGTACCATCGCCGGATCCCAGATGCGTCCATTCATGGCGATATACACGCCTGCGGGCAACGACTGCACTGCGCCCACCGCGCAGCCGATGTTGAATTCCGCATCCGAGCCGCGGAAGCGTGCCGGATTCAGGGCGCCGGTGAGTACGATGGTCTTGTCGGGGATGCTGGCAAGCACTTTTGCGGTGGCGACCATGCTGTCTGTGCCGTGGGTGATCAGTACGTGGCGCGCGGCCTGCGCCGCGATGGTGTCGCGCACCAGTTCGCGGTCGGCGTCGCTGATGTGCAGAGAATCCTTGCGGATAATCGGAATGACGTTGAAGCGGAAGGCCACGCCCAGTTCCTGCAGGATGCGGCCGATCTGCGGGTCGCCCACCTGGAAATCCGACTTGTCGTCGAAATAGATCTTGTCGATGGTGCCACCGGTGGTGACGATCAATAGTTCTTCCATCTCGATTACTCCTGTGCGGAAAGCCTCATGCGGCGTCCGGCTTTTTCTTCTTGCGAAAACGTCCGCTGACGCCGGGCCAGCTGGACGCCAGCACGATCACCAGGGCCAGCACCACCTCAACCAGCGCAAAGCCACGCTCGTCGGGGATCGCCCAGGTTTCCATTACCCCGTGACTGAACCAGAACAATCCCATTACCCCCGCCCAGAACGACGCTTTTGCATTGCGCGCCAGTACGCCGGCCAGCAGCAGCAAAGGCGGCGCCATGAAGAACAGCAGCAGGGCAATGCGGTATTGACTGTCATCAAACCACAGCGAGAACAGCACCGACAGCGCGAACAGCCCCAGGGCCAGAATGATCCGTGACGTCGTCACGGCACACGTACCAGACGCTGCGCAATGCCTGCCACGCGTCGGCCAAGCGCACGTGCGAGCACGCTTTCCTCGTCGCTGGGTTGGGGGTCGTTGGCGCTGCCGGCTACATGGCTGGCGCCATAGGGTGAGCCGCCGCCCCGGGTCGTGCTGAGCGCCGGTTCGGTGAAGGGTATGCCGACAATCACGCAGCCGTGGTGGAGTAGAGGAATCTGCATGGACAGCAGCGTCGACTCCTGCCCGCCGTGCTGGGTGGCCGTGGAAGTGAACACGCCTGCTGGCTTGTCGACCAGCGTGCCGCTGGCCCACTGCGCACCCAATCCGTCGATGAAATGCTTCAGCGGCGCGGCCATGTTGCCGAACCGGGTAGGGCTGCCAACAATCAGGCCGGCGCACTCTTCCAGGTCACGTGCGTGCACGTAAGGTGCGCCGTCCTCGGGCTCGGGTGGCGCGGCCACCTGCGTCACCGCGGCCACCGGCGGCACGGTGCGCAGGCGTGCGCTCATGCCGGCCACCTCGCCCACGCCGCGCGCGATCTGCTTGGCCAGGCGGGCGACCGAACCGCCACGGCTGTAATAGAGCACCAGAATTTCCGGCATCTTTGCGTCCACTAGCTGCAATGGCCGCTAGTATCGGTGATGTCGCAGGCTGCGCACATGGCTTGACGCGCATCGGTTAACCTCTGCGGCAATGGAATTACTGGATACCGCCAATCGCTGGACCGAACGCCTGCGCGACCGCGCACGCGCCGGCACCTTCGCCCGCTTCCTGGCCAAGCGCTTCCTGGCCGACCGCCTGTTCCAGGCCGCTGCCGCGCTGGCCTACACCACCGTCTTCGCGCTGGTTCCGCTGGCCATGGTGGTGTTCGGGGTGCTGTCGGCATTTCCGGTATTCGATGAATGGAGCAAGCAGCTCACCCAATACGTGTTCTCCAACTTCGTGCCCAGCGCCGCCAGTTCGGTGTCCGCGAAAATCACCGAGTACTCGGCCAACACCAAGACACTGACCATCACCGGTGTGATTGCGCTGGTGGTGTCGCTGCTGGTCACCTTGAACAGCGTGGAAACTACGTTCAACCAGATATGGCGCGTGGGCAGTACCCGGCCCCGGCTGGGCAGGTTCCTGATCTACTGGACGGTGCTGACCCTGGGCGCGATGGTGGCTGCTGCCTCGCTGGCCATTTCCGCGCGCTTCTTCGCATTGCCTGTTTTCGCCACCACTGGTGGCCATTTGCTGGAAACGCTGAGCGTGAACCTGGCGCCGGTGCTGATCGAGCTGGGTGCCATCACCGCGATCTATCGCGTGGTGCCCCATCGCACCATCCAGCTGCGCCATGCATTTGCCGGGGGCCTGGTGGCGACGCTGTTTCTGGAGTCAATCAAGTGGGGTCTGGGAATCTACCTGGCCAGCTTCGATTCCTACCAGAAGATCTATGGCGCGGTCGCGGTGGCCCCTATCCTGTTGCTGCTCTGGATCTACCTATGCTGGGTTGCGATCCTGCTGGGCGCTTCCTTCGCCTCGGCAGTGTCTGCCTTCCGCTACCAGCCCGCGTCGATGCGCCTGCCGCTGGGCTACGAGTTCTACGCACTGCTGCGCCTGCTGGGGCGCTTCAGCAATGCCCGGGCCGAAGGGCGTGGTCTGCATAGCGACCAGATCCTCGACATGGAACCGATCCTCACCGACTCGCTGGCCCAGCAGTTGCTGTGCCAGTTGGCGGACATCAACCTGTTGCGCCGCGATGAGCACGGCGAGTGGTTGCTGGCCCGCGATCTGGATGACATGACCCTCAGCGAGCTTTACGAGGCTTGTCAGCTGCGCGTGCCGGTGGCCGAGGCGTTCCTGCCGTGCTACGACGACGCGCTGGGCGTCGCCGCAAGAAATGCACTGGACCAACTGCGCGTTCCCACCCGTGAGCTGCTCAAGCGCAAAGTCAGTGATATCTATGCGCAACCTGGAGACAAGACATGAAGTCGTCATTATTTACCCTGGCCTTCACTTTGTTGGCGCTGGGTGGCTGCAAGCGTGAGGCGGAAGCCGCCAGCGATGCCGCGACACCACAGCTGGTGGCGGCGACCGCCGCGCCGGATGAGGCGCTGCAGGAAATACCAGCCACTGCGCCTGCGCCTGAAGTTCCCGTGCTCAAGCTGACCACGGTGGAAGGAAAGTCGTACGATCTGGCCGGCCATCGCGGCAAGTGGGTGGTAGTGAATTTCTGGGCCACCTGGTGCGCCCCGTGCATCAAGGAAATGCCGGAACTTTCTGAACTGGACCAGCGCCGCGACGACGTCGAGGTCATTGGCCTGGCCTACGAGGAAATAGACGTGCAGGCGATGCGCGATTTCCTCAAGCAGCGCCCGGTGGTGTATCCGGTGGCCATTGTCGATGTCTATGCGCCCCCCGCCGACTTCGCCACACCACGAGGATTGCCCATGACCTACCTCATTGGCCCCGATGGCAAAGTGGCCCAGCAATTCCTCGGTCCGGTCACCGCAACGGAAATAGAATTGGCCATCAGCACAGCCGCCGGACTAAAAGCACGGGCGTGACGCTGGCGGCGGACTGGGCCAGCGATTGATTTCGCGCAGGGCAGTCGAAAGTGCTGGCACCGGTTCGTTTCAGGTGTGCCGGAAACCAGGAAGCAGGTCAGGACCACATGACCTGCGTCACTACCGGATCACCCGGCGTGCCGGGTTCATGTGCCGTCGACAAAGACTCGAGCACAATGATTGCCATGGCAAACCCAGAAAAGCCGATCTCGATACGCGAACGACGCAAGGCCCTGGATAAGGAAGATGAGGCCAGATTGAAGGCTGGCTTGACCGCCCCGCAACTCGCGACCCTGCATACCATGGAGCAGTTCCACTGGACGCTGCGCTTTGTGCGGCGTCCAATGTTCCTGGCGCCCATACCCGTGTTGTTCAACCGGGATGATTCGCGCTACGCGGTGCTTGAGGAAGACGGCTCGATCAATGAGACCCCTGGCTTCAAGATTCGTCCTTGACGAACTAACGTTACGTACCAATCAGGCTTCGTAGTCATCAATAGGATTGATGACGCTGAACCGCTCCTTCCGCGGTTTTGAAGGCAATGCCGGAAAATCCAGCGCCGCATCCGGTACCTGGGTATCGGGAAGGCGGTCCAGCAGATTGCGGATAAGGGTCAGGCGTCCACGCTTCTGGTCGTTGAAGTTCACCAGCGTCCATGGCGCGGTGTCGGTATGGGTGGCCTTGAGCATCGCTTCGCGCGCACGCGTGTAATCGGCATACCGGGCGCGTGCTTCCACATCAATGGATGACAGCTTCCAGCGCTTGAGTGGATCCTCAAGGCGCTCGGCAAAGCGAGCTTCCTGTTGCTCCTGGTCTACCGTCAGCCAATACTTGAACAGAAGGATGCCATCGTCTACCAGCAGCTTTTCGAAAACCGGAGCCTGCTGCAGGAATGCCTTGTACTGGGCGTCATCGCAAAACCCCATCACCTTCTCGACACCGGCGCGGTTGTACCAGCTGCGGTCCATCAGCAATAGTTCACCCGCTGCAGGCAGGTGCGGAACGTAACGCTGGAAATACCACTGCGTAGCCTCGCGCTCGCTGGGTTTGGAAAGCGCCAGTACGTGGCACTGACGCGGATTGAGATATTCTGAAATCGCATTGATCACCCCGCCCTTGCCGGCAGTGTCGCGGCCTTCCACCACCACCACGACGCGCTTGCCCGTGTGGTGCAGCCAGCGTGACATTGCCTGCAGTTCCAGCTGCATTGGCTCCAGCTGCTTCTCGTAGTCCTTGCGCTTGAGTTTCTTCACTTCCTGGTCCTTTTGCGGCTTGCCGAGTGTGTATCGGCCATGGTTCGCACCACTTCCAGCAATGCACCCTGCTGGCGGGTATTGAGCGAACGGTAGGCCGCGAGCAGGTCATGCTCACCTTTGGTGCGCGCCGGGTCGAACGTGCTGGCAAGCTCGGAAAGCAGCGCGCCGGCCGGAACACCGAAGGTGCGCGCCAGCGCATTGATCTGATCCTTGCCCGGAAGCTTGTCGCCGTTGAGCCAGGATTTCACCGTGGTCACACCCGCACGCGGAATTGCCGTGGCGATATCGGTGGGCGTCAGGCCGCTGGCCTTGGCCAGCAATTGCAAGGTGTTCAGCGGCATGTGTCTATTCCTTCAAACGGGGGCCAAGCGTGGCAAGGTTGCAGGGGCGGGTTCGGGCATCGAGTTGCGCGCGGATGATCCTTTCCCAACCGGTCCTGCAGGCCGAAGTCGAGCCAGGCAGGCAGAACACGAACGTGCGGTTGGCCAGGCCGGCGAAGGCGCGTGACTGCAGTGAGGACGCTCCGATTTCCTCGAAGCTGATGGCGCGGAACAGTTCGCCGAAACCTGGCATTTCCTTGTCCAGCAGCGGCAGCAACGCTTCGGGCGTGGAGTCGCGACCGGTGAATCCGGTGCCGCCGGTAACCAGTACGCCGTCTACTGCGTGGTCTGCGATCCAGCGGGAAACCAGCGCGCGCAGTTGGTACCTGTCATCCGGCAACAAGGCGCGTTCGACCAGTCGGTGGCCGTCTGTCTGCAGCGCGCCGCTCAGGTAATCACCGGAGGCATCATCGGCAAGGCTGCGCGAGTCCGATACGGTCAGCACGCACAGGTTCAAGGCGATGATGTTGATCTTGGCGCTCACGCCGTCAGGTTAACCCAGAATTCCACCATCAAACACCGGATTGTGGAGGCAATCCCTGCCGTTGCCGCGCAACCATGCGCTGTGCAGTCAGGACAAAACCACGCGCAAACGCCGGCATGTCAAACAGGCTGGATTGCCCGCGCATCTGTACTAGTCTTTCCCGCAAGGCTGCCAGCTGCGAAGGCGAGTTTCCAAGATCAATGGCGCCTGCCACGAAGGCCTGGTCACTGTCGACAATCATTTCTTCCAGGCCAAGATGATGATTCAGGCTTGCCGCCACCCGCGAAGCGAAAGTCTGCCCGGGCCGCGTCAATACCGGACAACCGGCCCACAGTGCGTCAGAGGCAGTGGTATGGGCGTTGTAGGGGTTGGTGTCCAGGAACAGATCGACATGGCGATAAAGTGAAAGGTAGTCGGCGTGTGGTCGCTTGGCCGTGAATACAAGGCGTGCCGGGTCAAGGCCTGCGTCCTGCGCGGCCTGCCGCAGTCGCTGGTCGGATCGGCCAGGCCCGGACAACAGCCACAGCACGCTGCCTGTCACGCCATTCAATACGGCGACCATGCGTTGGAAACTGAGTGGGTTGATCTTGTAGCTGTTGTTGAAACAGGCAAAAACCGTAGCCGCGTCCGGCAGACCACACCTGGCGCGGTTGCCGACCTCTGCAACCTCGCGGCGGGTATCGGAGGGCTGGAAACAGCCGGGCAACCACGCTACGGCTTCGGAGAAACAGTCCTGCATACTCTCTGGCAGCACGTACCGGTCTGCCAGTACATAGTCGATCCACGGCGCGCCGGACGTGCCGGGATACGCCAGCCAGTTGACCTGCAGGGGTGCGGGCCGCCGCGCGAGCACCTCCGGCATGCCGCCGCCACCCCAGCCACGCAAATCGTAAAGGACGTCCATGCCAGCGCCGCGGACAAGATTGGCGATGGAACCATGCGCCATGCCAGCGACTTCATGGAATGCATGCGACGCCTCACGCAGGCGTTGGCGAATGGGACTGGCATCGTCTGCGCTGGACGCGAACAGATGGGTTTCGACGCTGTCGATTGAGGACATCGCTTCCATGAAGGCCACGGTCAGCAGGCCAGTCGGATGCGCGCCAAAGCCATTGGAGAGGAAGCCAAGGCGCAGCCTCGTATGCTGATGGACTGGTGCCTGCGGCATTGGTGGAATCGCCCGCGCGATCTGCGTGGCACGCAACCGCGCGCATACGAGTTGTTCGGCCGCTGAAGCGTCTTCGCTGAGGAATGCGAAGGGCTCGACAACGGCACTGCCTGCATTGACTGCACGCCGCACCTGCATGGACAGGGTTTCCAGGTCTCGCCAATCACAGAGTTTTCGGCGCCAGTTCAGCAAGTGAGCGCAGAACACCGGCTCATCGGGTAACAGGCGGTGCGCATGCTGGTAGGCAGCGGCCGCTGCTTCGGCCTCGCCGGCATCTTCCAATGCATGGCCCAACCACAGGGCAATGCCGGGATGTTGCGGCGCCCCGGCCGCAGCGGCGCGCAATGAGGCAGCCGATTCGGTATGTCGCCCCAGCATCCATTGCGCGCGACCCATCCGCGCCAGCGCCTCGGGATGAGCCGCACGCAGCAGCAGGGCGCGTTGTGCTGCTGCAAGACCCGCGTGTGCATCGCCTTCGTCCAGCTCTGCTTCGGCCAACAGCAACCAGCTCATGAAGTCCAACGGCGCATGGGCCACTGCATTGCGCAGCAGGATTCTCGGGTCGCGTCGGTCCGCTCCAGTCATTGCGCGGCTACCGCCAGAACGTGCAGCGTGCCTTCGCGGGAAGCCCTCGATCCGCTGCCTGCCGGCAGAGCCTGCGTCGAAGACTGGTTGGCGGGGCCATCACCGCTGGTGTTTTTGGTGATCGCGCGCCGGATGGCAACGTTCATGCGGCCTCTGAGAGACGTGCGAGCTCATCAGCCTGGTGCTCGCGGGCCAGGCGCTCGATCAGTTCATCCATGCCGCCCTGGATGATGTTGGGCAGGTCATACAAGGTGAGTCCTTCGACGCGGTGGTCGGTGATGCGGCCTTG
>JBDSUI010000122.1:0-5976 GCA_039927795.1 Pseudoxanthomonas sp. | reverse complement strand
ACGTAGGCGCCGCCAGCGGTGCAGCTGCCCATCACCACGGCAATCTGCGGGATGTTTTCCGCGCTCAGCCGGGCCTGGTTGTAGAAGATGCGCCCGAAGTGTTCGCGATCGGGGAAAACCTCATCCTGCAAGGGCAGAAAGGCGCCACCGGAGTCGACCAGGTAAATGCAAGGCAGGCGGTTCTCGCGGGCTATTTCCTGCGCGCGCAGGTGCTTCTTCACCGTCATCGGGAAGTAGGTGCCACCTTTCACGGTGGCGTCGTTGGCGACCACCACGACTTCCAGGCCCTGCACGCGGCCAATTCCGGCGACCATGCCGGCGCCCGGCGCGGCGCCGTCATACATGTCCTCGGCGGCAAGCGGTGCGATCTCAAGGAAGGGCGAGCCTGGATCGAGCAAGGCAGTGATGCGGTCGCGGGGCAACAGCTTGCCGCGCGCGGTGTGCCGGTCGCGGGCCTTGGCACCGCCGCCTTCCGCGGCGCGGGCCAGGCGGCGGTCAAGTTCGTCGACCAGGCCACGGTGATAAGCGGAGTTGTCGATGAATTCGGGGGCGCGTGGATCGAGGTGCGAGGTCAGTACCGGCATGCGGTCGACGCCTGCGGAAAAGGGCTTCAAGAATACAACCCGTTCGTTGAAGGGTGCAGATGTACCAGGGCCCGCAGATGCGGGCCCTGGTGGAACGGCAGTCGCGGGCCGGAGCCGGCGCTTACTTCCTGGCGGCAGCTTCGGCCTTGTCGGCGGCTTCTGCTGCCTTGTCAGCGGTGACCTGGGCAGCGTGTGACACGGCATCGGCGGTGCTGGCGGCGGCGCCCTGCGCGGCATTCTCGACAGTGTTGGCGGCGTCGGTCACCGAAGCAGCGGCGGAGTCGGCGCTGGCAGCAGCCGATTCGGTGGCGGCAGCAGCCGAGTCAGCAGCAGACGCTGCGGCCTGGTCAGCCTGTGCCGCCGCGTGGTCGGCCGTGGCGGCGGCATCGTTGGCGGCCTGGTCGGTTTCAGACTTGGTGCAGGCGCTGAGGGCCAGCACGGACGCGGCCAGCAGGACAATGAACTTGGTCTTCATGGGGTTATCTCCGGTAATGTTTGAAACACAGAGCGACGATGCGGCAGGAGGCCTGGGAACCAGTCTCCAGTGTTATCGGCGTCGGTCTGAAAGTTGAAAAGGCCGCCGGCATACGCCGGCGACCTTTCGTTTTACGTGAAGCGGAAGCGATATCTTTCGATATTACTTCTTGACAGCGTCGCCACCAGCCTGGGCAGCGTCTTTAGCCTGCTCAGCGGTTTCAGCGGCTTCTTCGGCAACGTCAGCAGCCGCGTCAGCAGCGCCCGAGGTCGGGGCAGCAGCAGCGTCGGTAGCGGCGGTGGCAGCAGCGTCAGCAGCCTGGGCAGCAGCGTCAGCCGAGGTCTGGGCGGCATCGGCCGTGGTGGAGCCGGCAGCGGCAGCAGCGTCGGCAGCAGCCTGTGCTTCGGTGGCGGTGGCAGCAGCGTCGGTCGCAGCGTCAGCAGCCTGCTCTTTGTTCGAGCAAGCGGCCAGGGCCAGGCCCAGAGCCAGCGCGATCAGCGTCTTGTTGATGGTCATTTTGAATTTCCTCGTCGATTAGTTGGCAACGCGCTATTGCGCGCCGGTGACATGATGACAATCCGGATTCGGCTGTCAAGCGGTTGCGCAGTTATTTTTGTCAACGCTTCGTTAAACGTAACACAACACCTTGTTTTTTCACAAGAGTTCTATTGCAATTGCAGTGGCCTCGCCGCCGCCGATGCACAGCGAAGCAATGCCGCGTTTGCCACCGCGGGCGCGCAGGGCGTGCACCAGCGTCACCACTAGTCGTGCGCCGGAGGCACCGATCGGATGGCCAAGGGCGGTGGCACCGCCGTTGACGTTAACCTTGTCGTGGGGAATACCCAGCTCCTTGATGGGCGTCATGGCGACCACGGCGAAGGCCTCGTTGATCTCGAACAGGTCCACGTCCTCGACCTTCCATCCCACCTGCTTGAGCAATTTCTCGATCGCGCCGACCGGTGCGGTGGTGAACCACTGCGGCTCCTGCGAGAAGGTGCTGTGGCCCACGATGCGGGCCAGCGGAGTGATGCCGCGCCTGGTCGCTTCCTCTGCACTGAGCAGGATGGTCGCCGCAGCGCCGTCGGAAATGCTGGATGAGCTGGCGGCCGTGACCGTGCCGTTCTTGTTGAAGGCGGGCTTCAAGGTCGGGATCTTGGCGATGTCGGACTTGCCCGGCTGCTCGTCACTGGCGTACTCGACTTCACCTTTGCGGGTCGTCACCTTGACCGGCACGATCTCCGCGTCGAACGCGCCCGATGCCTGCGCTGCCTGCGCACGCTTGACCGATTCAATGCTGTAGGCGTCCTGCGCCTCACGGGTGAAGCCATGCTTCTCGGCAGTGGCGTCGGCAAACACGCCCATGGCCTGACCGTCATAGGGATTGACCAAGCCGTCCCATGACATATGGTCCACGGCCTGGAAATTGCCGAAGCGGTTGCCGGTGCGTGAATTGGGAAGCATGTGCGGGGCGTTGGTCATGGACTCCATGCCGCCTGCCACCACGATGCTGGCCGAACCGGCCTTGATCAGGTCGTGGCCCAGCATGATCGCCTTCATGCCCGATCCGCAGACCTTGTTGATGGTGGTGCAGCCAACTGAAACAGGCAGGCCTGCGGCAAGCGAAGCCTGGCGGGCGGGCGCCTGGCCAAGGTTGGCGGGCAAGACGCAGCCCATGATCACTTCGGAAACGTCGGCGGCGGCAATTCCGGATTGCTCCAGGGCGGCTGCAATCGCGGCGGCGCCCAGGGTGGGGGTCGGTACGCCGGTGAACTGGCCAAGGAAAGAACCGATCGCGGTGCGCTTGGCAGCAGCGATGACAATGTCAGACATGGGGGGGAAACTCCTGCGTAATTATTTACCGATTATCGCGGCCGGCCCGGCAATGGGCAAATCAGGCGCCATCGGGTTTGCAGATGATGGCCGCCATTTTCAGCGCTGCGTGGCTACTGCGGTTCAGGAACCTGCATGGCTATTGCCTGGCAACGCCAATCCCACATTGGCATGCGCTGGATGGAGATGAGCCGAATGGGGATAAGCCGAATGGGGATGAGCCGGGTGGGCATGAGCCGGGTGAGCATGAGCTGGGTGGGCATGAGCCGGATGAAGTCAGGCAGCCCGGAAAGGTGGGTAAACGGGCTGGCGCAAGCTGGCCTGCCACCGGAAGATCAGCCGCGTGCCTCGAACAACTCCCGGCCGATCAGCATGCGTCTTATTTCGTTGGTGCCGGCGCCGATGGCATAGAGCTTGGCGTCGCGCAGCAGGCGGCCGGTCGGGTATTCATTGATGTAGCCATTGCCACCCAGCGCCTGGATGGCTTCCAGGGCCACTCGCACACAGGCTTCTGAGGCATGCAGCAGGCAGCCTGCTGCGGCCGCACGCGACACATGCCCGGCATCGTAATCGCGCGCCACCTGGTAGGCGTAGGCACGGCTGGATTGCAGCGCCGTATACATGTCGGCCAGCTTGCCCTGCATCAGCCCAAACGTACCGATGGCCGCGTCAAACTGCTTGCGTTCGCGCACGTAGGGCAGGGTGGCATCCAGTGCCGCCTGCATCAGCCCCAGCGGGCCACCGCTTATCACCAGCCGCTCGGTGTTGAGGCCGGTCATCAATACCTTGACTCCGTTGTTGACCTCACCCAGCACGTTCTGGTGCGGGATCTCGCAATCCTCGAACACCAGCTCGCAGGTATTGCTGCCGCGCATGCCAAGCTTGTCCAGCTTCTGCGCCGTGCTGAAACCTTTCATGTCCTTTTCGACGATGAAGGCGGTCATGCATTTGCTGCCGCACTCCTTGCCGGCCGTGCGCATGTACACCACCAGCACGTCGGCTTCGGGGCCGTTGGTGATCCACATCTTGTTGCCGTTGGCCACCCACACTTCGCCGCGGCGTTCGGCACGGCAGCTCATCGAACCCACCACGTCCGAACCGGCACCCGGCTCACTCATGGCCAGGGCGCCTTTCCATTCGCCGCTGCACAGTTTTGGCAGGTACTGCTGGCGCTGGGCTTCGCTGCCGTTGGAATACAGGTTGGAAACGCACAGGTTGGAGTGGGCGACATAGCTCAGCCCGACCGAACCCGACGCACGGGAAATCTCCTCCATGGCCACCAAATGCGCCAGGTAGCCCATGTCGCTGCCACCGTACTGGCCGGGCACAGTCAGGCCCAGCAGTCCCAGCTCGCCCAGCTTGGGCCAGAGGTCCTGCGGGAAAGCATTTTCGCGGTCTATGGCCTCGGCCCGCGGCGCGATCTCGCTGTCGGCAAAGCGCCGCACCGCGTCACGCAGCGCGTCTATTTCTTCCCCCAAGGGGAATACACCAATTGAAGCGGGTCGCATTCGGTCCTCCCTCCTGTGCGGCCCTGTGTCAGCGAACCTCAGTGTTCGCCGCGCAGGTGTCCCATGAAACGTGGTGCGGTACGCCCCAGCGGCAGTTTCAGCTTGCCGATGGAGGCGATGCGCGCCTCGGCGATGCGGTCGGCGGCGTACTGGGGCGCGATGTTCTCGCGCTCGCTCAACTCAAAGATCTTGCCGACGTTGTGGTAGATGTTGCGCATCAGGCGCATGGCCCGCTCGCGGTTGTAGCCGTCGATCTCCAGCGACACGTTCATGACCCCGCCCGCATTGACCGCGTAGTCGGGCGCATACAGGATGCCCCGACGGGCGGCTTCGTCACCGGTGACATGCGACATCTGGTTGTTGGCGGTGCCGCAGATGATCTTGGCTTTCAGGCGCGGCAGCGTTTCGGCATTGATCGCATACTCGAACGCGCACGGCGCGAACACATCCACCGGCAGGTCGTAGATTTCGTCGGGCTTGACCGCCTCGACGCCGTATTCGGCCACCGCGCGCTCCACCAGTGCCGGGTTAAGGTCGGCGACGAACAGCTTGGCGCCGCGTTCCCTCAGCAGTTTCACGAACTCCATGCCGATATGGCCCAGGCCCTGCACGGCATAGCTGTACTTGCCGATTTCCTCATTGCCAAACTTGCGGTTCAGCGTGGCCATCAATCCCTGCAGCGCGCCGTAGGCGGTAAACGGGGCCGGGTCACCGGAGCCGCCATGCACCTGGTGCACGCCGACCACGTATTCGGTTTCGCGATAGACGTTTTCCATGTCGTTGACATCGGTGCCCATGTCCTCGGCGGTGATGTAGCGCCCACCCAGCGAGTCCACGTAACGCCCGAAACCGCGGAACACGGTTTCGGTCTTGTCCACCGCCGGGTTGCCGATCAAAATCGCCTTGCCGCCGCCGACATTCAGGCCGGCCAGTGCGTTCTTGTAGGTCATGGTGCGACTGAGCCGCAGCGCGTCGTTCAGCGCGTCCTGCGTATTGGCATAGGGACGCATGCGCACACCGCCCAGAGCCGGGCCCAACACGGTGCTGTGGATGGCAATGATGGCCTTCAGTCCCGCGTCCGTGTTGTTGCAGAACACCACTTGCTCGTGGCCGGACGTATCGAGTGTTTCGAAAATCATGGAAAGGCTCCAAATCTGCGCTGCCGCTGGGCTGCCGCAATGTGCCAACAACTGTGCCTAAGCGATTGACGGGAAACAAAAAAGCGACGTTGCCGAAAAACTTGGCAAGGTCGTCGCGTGTGCCAAGTCTAATCCATACGTCGTGAGGGGCGGGTCTGGACGCAGTGCGGAAAGCCGGTCAGGAGACATCACGCGGCTGGGGTTCGCTAGCGGCTGAACGGGAATCGCCAATGCGGGTGAATTCAGCCGGTTCAGCCAATGGCGCCAATTCAGCATGAGTCGCACCGTTGTTGGGCCCCGACCGAAATGGGTTCAGGACCTCAGCAGCCCGAATCCGCCGCCGCAGAATCAAGCGTCGATTCGGCCCATACGATGCTTCCGGTGAAGTGCCAGGGTCCGGGTGCCCCCAATAGAGTCGGGACTTCACCTCTGCAGAGCGG
>JBDSUI010000121.1:0-4928 GCA_039927795.1 Pseudoxanthomonas sp. | reverse complement strand
CGCGAAGCCGGCACGCCGGTCGAGAACCCGCGGCAGCTCAGCGCCTACCTGTACCCGCGCCAGTACGGTCGGCAGTCACCCAGTTTCGCGCGCGCCATGCTGCCGCCGCCCGGTGGGCACATGCCGTTGCTGCTGTCAGGCACGGCCAGCGTGGTCGGCCACGCGTCCCAGCACGAAGGCGAACTGTTGGCCCAGATCGAGGAAACCTTCATCAATTTCGATGCCTTGCTGGACGCCGCACGACTGCGCGCACCGGCGCTGCCGGCCCAGTTCGGGCCGGGCACACGCTTGAAGGTCTACGTGCGCGACCGCGACGACCTGCCGCTGGTGGCGCAGGCCCTGGACCAGCGCTTTGGGGATAGCGTGCCACGCCTGCTGCTGCATGCGGCCATCTGCCGGCGCGAGCTGAGCATGGAAATCGACGGCGTCCACGGCTGACGCCAGGTTCCTGTCGCCCGACTTGCTGGGCTGCTGTTTGCCTTTCAATTCCAAAGCAGCCGAGCAAGCCCGGCTCTGCAACCAGCGGGCGCTGCCGCGTCTAAGCCAGCAGTTTCAGCAGTTCGGCTCGCGGCAGCTTGCCGGTTTCGCTGCGCGGCAGTGCCAACACTTTCCTGAGCGGACGCGGCAGGAACACCGGATCAATGCACGGGCGCAGCGCGGCCATGATGTCGCTTTCCTGCAGGCCAGGCGCAACTACCAGCGCGGCCACCCGCGCCAGCCCGCGCACGTCACAGGCGTCGAGTTGCAGCATGACGCCGTCCTCGACGCCGGGAATAGCCAGCAGGCGCCGGGTCAGGTCACCCAGCGAAGCGCGCTTGCCGGCCATTTCCAGAAGATCGGCCTGACGACCGCGCAGGTGGAAACGGCCGTCTGCTTCCAGCTCCACCAGGTCCGCCAGCGCCACCGGCTGCGGCAGGTGCGGCGCATGCACCAGGGCACCGTCCGGGATCGGCTGCAGCTGCACGCCGGGCAAGGGCGTCCACGCGGCCTCGCGGGCGGTTCGACGGCGCGCGATCACGCAGGTTTCGGTGGAACCGAACATCTCGCGAACCTCGCAACCAAAACGCGCTTCGGCGGCAGCGGCCAGTGGCTGCGACAGCGGTGCGGTCGCCGACACAATGCCGCACAGGTCCGGCAGCGTGACTCCCGACTCCACCAGCGCACGCAAGTGCACCGGGGTGGTGGCGAGCAGGCGCGGCGCCGGGGTTTCGGCCAGTACCCGCGCCACGTCCTCGGGGAAGAACGGGCGCGCCGCGTGCAGGCCGGCCGGGCCAAGCAAGGGCAACAACACGGACAGCTCCATGCCGTACATGTGCTGCGGCGGCACGGTGGCCACGATATTGGGCATGCCCTGGCCGCGCCACAGCCCTTGCAGCGCGACCAGGTTCTGGCCGGTGCTGGCACGGAACGCCGCCCAGGTCTTGGGATTGGGTTTGGGACTGCCGGTACTGCCCGAGGTGAAGCCGATGGCCACCACCGCGGCATCGTCGATGATGGGCGTCGCCCCGGGCAGCACCGGCAACGCGTCCGGCAGCTGCCAGTAGCCCGGCGGCACCACTGGCAGTGGTCCATCGCCCAGGCAGTAGCTGTCCGGGTATTGCGCCAGTACGTCGATGACCACCGCCGGCGCGCGCGACGGCGGCAGCAGGGTGATCTGGCCGCGCAGGGCAACTGCGCAGAAGGCGACCAGGAACCGGTACCGGTCCTCACACAGGTTGACCGCGTGCCGGCCGTCCGGCAGCGCTGCGGCAACACCGCGCACATGCGCAAGGAACGTGTCCAGGTCGATGGTCTGCGTGCCGTCAATTGCGACGGCGCGGCTGCCCGCACCGATCGCCAGTGGCTGGCAGCGGACGGTGACTGGATTGGCGCGTACAACTGCTGACATCGGGATGCGATCTCCTGGTGACATTCGGCTTCCCCTGTGCGGTTCAGCCCTCCCCGCGCCTGCCGCCTGCAGCGACTACGCAAGGTGATTGTGGAGGAAACCGGCGCATGAAGGAATCCGGCGCACCCGCCGGTGAGCTGAGCTTCGGGCCTGCGCAGCGGCCTGCTAATCTTGCAATTCAGCAATTTGAACGGAAACACGATGCGTCCTTGCCTGAATGTCCTGCTGTTTTCCGCCTGTATTGCCCTGACCCATGCCGCCGCCGCGCAGGAAAATTCCGCCCTTTCCATTGAACAGGCCATGGCCGATCCGGACTGGATTGGAGCCCCGGTAGAAAGTGCCTGGTGGGCCTGGGACAGCAAGCAGGTGCAGTACCAGCTCAAGCGTCAGGACAGCGCGGTCCGCGACACCTTCCAGCAATCCATCGCCGGCGACGCCGCCCGGCGCGTGGGTGACAGCGAACGCGTCACGCTGGATGCGGCCTCGCCGGCCTACGACGGCCAGCGCCAGCGCATGGCCTTCATACGCAATGGAGACGTGTTCGTGCGCGACCTGCGCAGTGGCGCGCTGGAGCAGCTCACCCGCAGCAACGATGAGGAATCCCAGCCGCGGTTTTCCAGCGATGGCGCCGTGATCTGGCGCGTGGCCAACCAGTGGTATCGCTGGACCTCGACCGGCGGGGTGGCGCAGGCCGCATTGGTGAAAGCGGAAAAAGACCCCACCGCCAAGCCCAAACCAGACGCGTTGCGCGAACAGCAATTGCGCACGCTGCAGACCCTGGCACGCGACAAGGCCCAGCGCGATGCGGTGCAGGCGCAGACCGAAAGCTGGCGCAAGGCCGACCCGAGCCGCGCGACCGCGCCGGTGTATCTGGGTGACGAGGTTGAGATCGTGCAGAGCGCGATGTCGCCCGATGCGCGCTGGCTGCTGGTGGTGACCCAGAAAAAGGCCGCCGAGGCCGGGCAGGCGGGCAAATTGCCGCGTTACGTGACCGAGTCCGGCTACGAGGAATTCCAGGAAGTCCGCACCCGGGTGGGCCGCAACGCACCGCCGCCGCAATCGCTATGGCTGGTGGACCTGTCGAATGCAGGCGTGCGCGAACTCAAGTTCGATGCCCTGCCCGGCATTGCCGACGATCCGCTGGCCGCAATGCGCAAGGCCGCCGGCAAGGAAGCCCTGAAAGGCAACCGCGACGTGCAGGTGGCCACCAGTGGCGACAATGGCGACGCCAGCACGCTGCGCTGGAGCGCAGACAGCCGCAATGTCGCGGTGATGCTGCGCGCCATTGACAACAAGGACCGCTGGATCGCCAGCGTGGACCTCGCCGCAGGCAAGCTGCAGCCGCGCCATCGCCTCACCGACCCGGCCTGGATCAACTGGGGCTTCAATGACTTCGGCTGGACCGGCGACAACCGCACGCTGTGGTTCCTGTCCGAGCAGTCGGGTCATTCGCATCTGTATACGCAACGCGATGGCGGCACGCCGGTGCAGCTCACCTCCGGCAACTGGGAAGCGTCCTCGCCGGTGCCCGCCGCAACGGGCGACGGCTTCTTCTTCCTCTGCAACCGCAAGCAACCCGGCCGTTACGACATCTGCCGCGTCGATGGCGCCGGCGTGCGCGAGTTGACCGATCTGGGCGGCGTGGAAGACTTCACCCTGTCGCCCGATGGAAGCAGGCTGCTGTTGCATCGCTCGGCCAGCTACCTGCCCGCGCAGCTGAGCGTGATGGACGCCAACGGCGGCAATCTGCAGTCGCTGACCGATACGCGCACGCCTGCCTTCAAGGCCCACCAGTGGATCGAACCGCAGATGGTGCAAGTGCCTTCACGACGCGGCGCCGGCACGGTCTGGGCGAAATATTACGGCCCGGCCACGCCCGAGCCAGGCAAGCACTATCCCATCGTGATGTTCGTGCATGGTGCCGGCTATCTGCAGAACGTGCATGCGCGCTATCCGGCGTATTTCCGCGAACAGATGTTCCACAACCTGCTGGTCCAGCGCGGCTACATCGTGCTGGACATGGACTACCGCGGCAGCGAAGGCTACGGCCGAGACTGGCGCACCGCCATCTATCGCAACATGGGCCATCCGGAACTGGAGGACTACCTGGACGGCTTGGACTGGCTGGTCGCCAACAAGCAGGGCAACCGTGACCGCGCCGGCATCTACGGCGGTTCCTACGGCGGCTTCCTGACCTTCATGGCCCTGTTCCGCGAGCCCGGCACGTTCAAGGCCGGCGCGGCGCTGCGGCCGGTGGTCGACTGGACCCAGTACAACCACGAGTACACCAGCAATATCCTCAACACCCCCGAGCTGGACCCCGAGGCCTACAGGAAATCCTCGCCCATCGAGTACGCCGCCGGACTGCAGGACCACCTGCTGATCGCGCACGGCATGATTGACGACAACGTGTTCTTCCGCGATTCGGTGGTGCTGACCCAGAAGCTGATCGAACTGCACAAGGACAACTGGGAAATCGCACCGTATCCGCTGGAACGCCACGGGTTCACCCGCGCCGACTCCTGGCTGGACGAGTACAAGCGGATACTGAAGCTGTTCGAGGAAAACCTGAAGTAGGCGGCGCACGTTTAAAGGCACGCAGATGACTACAGCGAACTCTCCACCACCGGCGGCTTCCAGCTTCGTCACCGTAATGGCCTGCCTCTCCATCGCGCTGGGCGTGCTGGGTGTGGTCTCGGGCGTGACCCAGGGCGTGGTATTGCTGTCGATGGACCCAGCTGCGCTGCTGCGCCCGCAGTTCGAAGCTTTGGGAATTACCCTGCCGCCGCAGCTGTCCTCGCTGTTGAATCACCTCGGTCTGTTGAACTTGCTTTCCCTGCTGTCGTCCGGCGTGGTCAGCGTGGTGTCCTGGGGATTGCTGAAACGCCACGAGTGGGGCCGGCGGGGCTTCATGGCCTGTCTGGCATTGGGCGCAGTGCTCGGTTGCTTCTTCGCCGCCTGGTTCGCACAGGCAATGGCGTGGATCACTGGACTTGCCGGCACCGACCCGGCGGCAACCGACCCCATGTTGCAGGCCATG
>JBDSUI010000120.1:0-5348 GCA_039927795.1 Pseudoxanthomonas sp. | reverse complement strand
GCGGAGTACGAAACCATCGCCGCTATCAAGTCCGACCTGCGCATTCCAGTATTGGCCAATGGCGACATCGATTCTCCACAGAAGGCTGCGGCCGTGCTGAAGGCCACTGGCGCCGACGCATTGCTGGTCGGACGCGCCGCGCAGGGGCGGCCCTGGATCTTCCGCGAGATCGCCCATTACCTGGCGACCGGCGAGGAGTTGCCGCCACCATCGCTGGCCGAAGTACGCGACATCCTGCTAGGCCACCTGCACGCGCTCCACGAGTTCTACGGCGAACACCAGGGTGTGCGCATCGCCCGCAAGCACCTGGGTTGGTACGCGAAGGACCGGCCCGAGAACACGGCCTTCCGCGCCGTGGTCAATCGCGCGGAAAGCGCCGACGCGCAACTGAAGTTGACTGGCGATTACTTCGATGCGCTGGTCGCCGGCGTAGCGCCCGGATTGCCGATTGCCGCTTGACCCAACGGATTCATAAAAAGCAATGGCCACAAGCCCGCCCGGAACGCATGGGCGCAGCGCGGAAAGAATGAAAGCGGCCAGGTTTGCCCAGGTGTAGTCGCATCCTGCAAACCAGCTTCCCATAACTTCGTAAACGGTAGTTGGCCAGGTTTGGCGTCCACGTGGACCATACGCGGGTTATCGGGAAGCGATGGCGCAAAAATGCAAGGTCGCACTCTTCCCCAGTGCTTCAGTGAACGCCCTGGTCCGCCCGCACATTGACCGGGCCAGCTTCCGGCTCGTGCCAGATCCGGTGCCAAAGCGCAGCCAATGCCTGCTTCAACTTGCCCGGCGCCACCGGCGCGCGGTAGGCAGCCCCGGGTTGTCGCGGCGGAATCGCCTGCCATCCGTCGTCTTGGTGCTCGGCCACGATGAAGCTGAAGTTGTAGTCCGGCTCCAGGCCCATGCGCAGGTCGCTCAGCACCAGCTCGTCGCCAACCACGCGCGCGCGCATGAATCCATGGTTGAACCAGGCCAGTTGCTGCACGGCCGGGATGTCCCTGGCTTCGGCCAGCGCCTGCACATTGGATTTGTAGCCCTCGAATCTGATGGCCCCGCGGTCGGCGACAAGCGAGCGATCACCGATGACATACCCGTCTGGCGTCATCGCCACCACCCGCCACAACAGCGTGTTGAGCGGCATGGGCACCGAGAAGCGCGGGGCGCCTGATAACCCCATTGCGGCCAGATCTCGGTCGGCCTGGCGATCAACCAGGGACTTGGCCAATAACGACCAGCCCAGATAGGCGGTACTGAGCGCCAATCCCGCCAACAGCGCGCGCTGCGCGAGCAGGCGTTCCCTCTCGAACCAGGCGATGACGCAGCCCAACAGCATCCACACCGTGTAAATCGGATCGATGATGAACAAACTGGACCACATCGCCGGCGGCGAATGCAGCGGCCACAGCAGTTGGGTGCCGTAGACGGTGAAGGCATCCAGCAACGGATGGGTCAGCAGCGCCAGCTGGATCGCCCAGAACCAGCGTCGGGGCGATTCCGACACACGTCCACCGCGACGCATGAACAGCCACCAGATCAGCCAACCCAAAAACGGCAGCACGAACAGCGAGTGACTGAAGCTGCGATGCACCGTCATCAGCGACACTGGATCGTCGGTGAAGAGCTTGATGAAGAGTGAATCCAGATCCGGCAACGTGTTCAGGGCCGCGCCCGCCAACAGGGCGGCACGACGGTTCCTGGCCGGCACGATGGCGGCGACAATGGCGCCGCCGAGGAACAGATGGGTAATGGAATCCATCGATCGATGCTAGCAGCCCAGGCAGGATGTGCGGTTCAGCGCCCTGCGGGATTCTGCCGCACCACCCATTTCAATCGCATGGGCCACGTCGCCGGATTTCCTGCCCGGTCCGAGCAGCACTTTCCAGCGGCTTATTCCCAGGGCATCAGCGGACAGAGGACGCACGCTCCAGGCGGGTCAACACCGTCAGGCGCATGGGGATCCGCCACGCGAATGAACTGGAATCCACCCGCAACGGGTCATGCGACTTCCGCTGCTCCAGGCCTGGACGCTCAGCCTCCAGGTTCCGCCCGCCGCCCGCCCCTTAACGCCATCACTATCTTTGAACCGGCACAATGCACAACCGCCCGGTGGCGTGTATCATGCGCACCCATCTTTTCATCCGAATAAAAGGATATAAGCCGCGATGTCGAACTACCTCTTCACTTCCGAATCGGTCTCCGAAGGCCATCCGGACAAGGTCGCCGACCAGATCTCCGATGCCGTGCTCGACGCCATCCTGGCCCAGGACAAGCGCGCGCGCGTGGCCTGCGAGACCATGGTCAAGACCGGCGTGGCGATCGTCGCGGGCGAAATCACCACTTCGGCCTGGATCGACCTGGAAGCATTGACCCGCAAGGTCATCGTGGACATCGGCTACGACAGCAGCGAGGTCGGCTTCGACGGCGCTACCTGTGGCGTGCTGAACCTGATCGGCAAGCAGTCCCCCGATATCAACCAGGGCGTGGACCGAAGGAAGCCGGAAGAACAGGGCGCCGGCGACCAGGGCCTGATGTTTGGCTACGCCACCAACGAGACCGAAAGCTACATGCCGGCCGCGATCCACCTCTCGCACCGCCTGGTGGAACAGCAGGCCAAGGTGCGCAAGAAAAAGAACTCGCCATTGCCGTGGCTGCGCCCGGATGCCAAGAGCCAGGTCACCCTGCGCTATGAAAACGGCAAGGCCGTGGCTATCGACGCGGTGGTGCTGTCGACCCAGCACGACCCGGACGTGAAGCAGAAGGACTTGATCGAAGCCGTACGCGAGACCATCCTGAAGCCGGTGCTGCCGGCCAAGTGGCTGCACAAGGGCACCAAATTCCACATCAACCCGACCGGCAAGTTCGTGATCGGCGGCCCCGTGGGCGACTGCGGCTTGACCGGGCGCAAGATCATCGTCGACACGTACGGCGGCTGGGCCCGTCATGGTGGTGGCGCGTTTTCGGGCAAGGATCCGTCCAAGGTCGACCGTTCGGCGGCCTATGCGGCACGCTACGTCGCCAAGAACGTGGTTGCCGCCGGTCTGGCCGACCGTTGCGAAGTGCAGGTCAGCTACGCCATAGGCGTGGCCCATCCGACTTCGATCTCGGTCACCACCTTCGGCACCGGCAAGATTTCCGATGACAAGATCGAAAAACTGATCCGCAAGCATTTCGACCTGCGTCCGTACGGCATCCTGCAGATGCTCGACCTGATCCACCCGATGTACCAGCAGACCGCCGCCTACGGCCATTTCGGTCGCAAGGCCAAGGAATTCACCTACACCGACGGCGCCGGCAAGCAGCACACCGCCACCGCGTTCTCGTGGGAGAAGACCGACAAGGCCGAGGAACTGCGCAAGGCGGCTGGGCTGAAGTGACGGCTTGGCGCACTCGTGCATCGCACGGGCGCCTTTGCCAAGTCCTCATCCCCGCGAAGGCGGGGTTCCATGGAACGGGCCGCCTAGCGCGGCCCGTTCTGCTTTCCGAAATGCCATGCGTTGAATGAAGATTGGATTTGCCTGTCGTGAATAGTCCCGCCGAAAAGAACAGCGAAACCGTGGCCGAATCCACGCTGGAATTGCTGGAGTCGATAGCCGCCGACCGCACCGTGCTCGATGGTTGGCCCGAAGCCGAGCGCGCGCGCCTGCACCAGGCCATCGCCTCGATCTATCACCCCGAGCCGAAACTGCGACGCAAGAAATCGAAGGAACTGGAACGCGAGCGCCACAGCGAAAAATTGCGGCGCGCCGATGCCCTGCTCGACCAGACCGGCATCCGCGCCCTGCGCCGCGCACCGGTATTCACCACGCCCAATTATTTTCCGCCTGTCGGCTTCATTGCGCAGGACAGCGTGGAAGACGTGCGCGAACCGCTCGAGTCGCCCGAACTTCGGCACTGCTACGTCTGCAAGCAGAAGTTCACCCAGCTGCATCATTTCTACGACCAGATGTGCCCGCAGTGCGCAGAGTTCAATTTCGCCAAGCGCACCGAACTGGCCGACCTCAGCGGCCGGGTCGCGCTGCTGACCGGTGGCAGGGTCAAGATTGGCTATCAGGCTGGCTTGAAGCTGTTGCGCGCCGGCTCGCATCTGATTGTCACCACGCGCTTTGCCCGTGATTCGGCGGCGCGCTATGCCGGCGAGCCTGACTTCGCGGACTGGGCACATAGGCTTGAGATCTTCGGTCTTGACCTGCGCCATACACCCAGTGTGGAGGCCTTCTGCCGCGAGCTGTCAAACAAGTATTCGCGACTTGACTTCATCTTCAACAACGCCTGCCAGACCGTGCGACGCCCGCCCGAGTTCTACGCGCACATGATGGAAGCCGAAACCGCAGCGTTGCGCGATACCCCCGAACACGTGCGCAAGCTGCTGGGCAGCTACGAAGGCCTGCGCAGCCACGACCTGCTGCCCGAAGCCTCGGCCATGCAGGTCGCCATCAAACAGGGTTTGCCCGAAGTAGCCGGCCTGACCCACGCCGCTGAACTATCGCAGGTGCCGTTGCTGGCCGAGGAATTGCTGGGCCAGAAGCACCTGTTCCCGCAAGGACGCCTGGACCAGGACCTGCAGCAGATCGACCTGCGTGGGCGCAACTCCTGGCGCCTGCAGATGGATGAGGTGCCGTCGGTGGAACTGCTGGAAGTGCAACTGGTCAACGCCATTGCCCCGTTCCTGATCAATGCGCGCCTGAAGTCGCTGATGATGCGCACCGACAACCGTGACAAGCACATCGTCAACGTGTCGGCAGTGGAAGGCCAGTTCTACCGCAACTTCAAGACCACACGCCATCCGCATACGAACATGGCCAAGGCCGCCTTGAACATGATGACCCGCACGGCCGCGGCCGATTACCACGGCGATGGTATCCACATGAACAGCGTGGACACCGGCTGGGTCACCGACGAGGATCCGGTGGAGTTGGCTGCGCGCAAGACTGTGGAAGAACGTTTCCATCCACCTTTGGATATTGTCGATGGCGCCGCCCGCATCGTCGACCCCATCATCCACGGCCTGAACACCGGCGAGCACGTCTGGGGCCAGTTCCTGAAGGACTACAAGCCCACCGACTGGTGATTCCATCGGTAGCGCGCCGAATCGGCTGCCAGAATGTTGGAGTGCGCCGTCGCGCTTTCCAGATTGAGGATCCGGTCGCATGTTGGGTCGCCGTAGGTAGACCCGCGGGCGCCACGCTTCCGCTACCATCGCCCAATGGGGAAAAACGAAAACCGCAGGCCAATCGCGGCACGGGCTACCGGCTGGGCGACATCGCTCAGCACGGCGCTTGCGCAGTCGTCCATCACGCCGAACCAGATCTCGATCATCAGCATCTTCTTCGCCGCGGTCGGCGCGCTGG
>JBDSUI010000119.1:0-10506 GCA_039927795.1 Pseudoxanthomonas sp. | reverse complement strand
GTGCGTCGGCGTGGGTGGGGAACACGCCGACCGGCTTGCCCGATTGCACCAGCAGCGTTTCGTTGTCTTCAAGATTGCGCAGCGATTCCAGGATCGCGTCGTAACAGGCCCAGTCGCGCGCGGCGCGACCAGTGCCGCCGTAGACGACCAGCGAGGTCGGATCTTCGGCTACTTCCGCATCCAGGTTGTTCTGCAGCATGCGGTAAGGCGCTTCGCTGAGCCAGGACTTGCAAGTGAGCGTGCTGCCGCGCGGGGCGCGGATGACGCGGGAGGGGTCGCAGCGGTTGGTGTCGGGACGGTTGCTGGAATTGGACATGGGGAGTGCCTGTGGACGCGATGTCCGGATTATCGCAGCAGGCTCGCGCGCAGCGTAGCCGACTGCGTCCGCGCACCAAATTGCCCAGGGAAGCATGACCCGGTTACCCGGGAGCCGACCGCCGCTGGTACGCGGGCCAGGGGCAAGGCGGCGCTTTATGCGGATCGGCAGTGCGAGGCACAGCCATGGCGCGGACTGCGTTGCGCGAGTGGCCTGTTTTCGAACTGATGCGATTCGAAACAATAACACCCGGCATTGCCGGGCGTTCCAGGACACGCTTGCTTCTGCGAACTCAGTGCACGGCGGGATCCAGTCTGCGGCGGGCGTAGCGGCCATAAAAAATGCCGCTGCAAGCGGTATTCGCAACGCTGTCATGCCAAATCCATCCCAGTCTGACAAGCTTGGGCATTGATAAAACGACGATTGCCCATGCGCCTGCCATTGTTCAAGCTTGCGTGGCTGGCCGCTTTGCTTTGCTTGGCCAGCTGTGCCACCCCCGTTTTCCACTCCACACATGAACCTGTCCCGCTTTTGCTGATCTCCATCGATGGCTTGCGCGTGGATTACCTGGGCCAGGGCGACACCCCCAACCTGGACCGGCTGGCGCGCGAGGGCGTGCGCGCCGAATGGATGAACCCTTCGTATCCGGCACTGACGTTTCCCAACCATTTCACCCTGGTCACCGGGCTGCGCCCCGACCACCACGGCGTGGTCCACAACAGCATGCGCGAGGACGGGCTGGGCGCCTTCCGTGTTGCCGATCTTGCGGCTGTGGGCGATGGGCGCTGGTGGCGGGCCGAGCCGATCTGGATCGGCGCCGAAAAAGCGGGAATGCGCACCGCAATCTGGGCATGGCCGGGCGGCGCTGCCGAAATAGACGGCGTACGGCCAACGCGCTGGGTGCCCTACGATCCAGCCATCAGTGCGGCCTCACGGGTCGACGAGGTCCTGCGCTGGTTGCAGGAGCCGCCCGCCACGCGTCCGCGCTTTGCTGCGCTGTACCTGGAACAGGTGGACAACGCCGGTCACGATTTCGGCCCCGATGCGCCGCAAGCACGCGCGGCGCTTCTTGTTGCCGACGCCGCCATCGGTCGCCTGCTGCACGCGCTTGAGCATTCAGAACTGGCGGGACGCGTGAACCTGATCGTGGTCTCGGACCATGGCATGGCCACGGTGGCACCTGGGCAGGTCATCGACGTGGAAGACATGGTGCCGATGGCCGACGCGGCGGTGATCAGTGTCGGCCAGTCGGTCGGCATCGCTCCGCGCGAGGGACGCACGCCGGCGACGGAACAGCGCCTGCTTGGCCGCCACGATCATTACCAGTGCTGGCGCAAGGGCGAGCTGCCGCCGCAATGGCATTACGGCACCAATCCGCGTGTGCCGCCGATCATCTGCCAGATGGACGAAGGCTGGGATGCGCTGCCTGCAGCGACGATTTCCAGACGCACGCCGGGCGCAACGCGCGGTTCGCATGGATACGATCCGGCGCTGCCGTCGATGCGCGCGACCTTCATCGCCCGTGGACCGGCTTTCCGCAAGGGCGTGCTGATTCCCGCCTTCGACAACGTCGATGTGTATCCGTTGCTGACCCGCTTGCTGGGTATTCCGACACGCACGAACGACGGCGATATCACGCCGTTGCTGCCGGCGCTGGAGGCTGCTGAGCAAGTGACTCCGCTTTCCCTGCCGCCTGCACGCGCTGATGGACCGGTCATTCAGGGCTGAAACGTATCGACAGCCCGGTTGCGCCATTGTTGCTGGCGGCCGACGAACACGGGCTGTGTCTGGTCGAATTCCACACGCCCCGCCATCCGATGCCCCGGGGCCAGGACTGGAGCGAACGCGACCATGCAAGGCTGCAGGCTGCGTGCGTGCAGCTGGAAGCGTATTTCGCCGGTACGCGCACGCGCTTTGAGTTGTCACTTGCGCCGCAGGGCACGCCGTTCCAGAAACAGGTATGGCCCACGCTGGCCGGCATTCCCTACGGCCAGATCATCAGCTATGCACAACTGGCGCAGCGCGTGAACAAGCCCACCGCGATGCGCGCGGTGGGGGCGGCCAACGGCCGCAATCCATTGCCGATCGTATTGCCGCGCCACCGCGTGATCGGCAAGGACGGCTCGTTGAGCGGTTTCGGTGCTGGCCTGCCGACCACGCGGCTCCTGCTGCAGCTGGAAGGTGCATGGCCGCGTGCAGATGATCTGTTTGCCTGAAGGCCCGCTCCGCCCGCGCGCAGCAGCGACAGGTGGGTGCAGGGGCCGTTACTGGTCGGCGAGCAGGGCTGCCAGCGTGGCGCCATAGCGACGCGCGATGGCCTCGCGGTCACGATGCTGGCCGCCGCTGACCATTTGATTTCCGCCCACATGCACGGTGTCGACGACAGTGCGGTTGCCGCTGAAGATCCAGCGATCGATCACGTCACCGGCGCTGGCGCCGGCAAGGATCGGCGCGTTGGCATCCAGCACCAGCATGTCTCCGGCGCGGTCCTGGCCAGTAGCTGCACGGGCGCTGGCCAGTACGCCCTGCAGGAGGGTTTCGCCGACGCTGCTGCAGTTGGCACCGACGGCGATATTACGATGGCGGGTGACCAGGCGCTGGCCGTATTCGAGCCAGCGTAACTCTTCGACCGGCGACACCGAGATATGCGAATCCGAACCGATGCCCCAGGCGCCGCCCGCGTCCAGGTAATCGCGCAAGGGAAACAGGCCATCGCCCAGGTTGGCTTCGGTGGTGGGACAGAGCGCCACGGTGGCGCCACTGGCCGCCAACTGCCTGGTCTCCTCTGCACTCAGGTGGGTGGCGTGCACCAGGGTCCATCGCGCATCAACTTCGAAATGCCGTTGCAACCATTCCACCGGGCGCGCGTCACGCAGCGACAGGCAGTCCTGCACTTCGCCAATCTGTTCGGCGATGTGGATATGCAGCGGCACTTGCGCGGGCAACGCCGCCAGCACCTCGCGCATCGCCACTTCGGGCACCGCACGCAGACTGTGGAAGGCACAGCCTATGCGCAGCAGCTCGTCTTCTTCCGCACGCAGCAGCTCGTGCAGACGCAGGAAGCTTTCGACGTCGTGGCCGAAGCGTTGCTGGCGCACCGACAGCGCGCGTCCGTCGAAGCCACCGGTCATGTACAGCACCGGCAACAGGGTCATGCGGATGCCGGTATCGCGGGCCGCGGCAAGCAGCGCGCGCGACATTGCCGCAGGGTCGGCGTATGGGCGGCCATCGGGCGCATGGTGCAGGTAGTGGAATTCACAGACGCTGGTGTAGCCGGCTTCCAGCATCTCCACGTACAGCTGGCTGGCCACGGCGTAGGTGCTGTCGGGATCCATGCGCGCGGCAAAGCGGTACATGGTTTCGCGCCAGGTCCAGAAGCTGTCCTGCGGATGCGTCTGGCGCTCGGCCAGCCCGGCCATCGCCCGCTGGAATGCGTGCGAATGCAGGTTGGGCATGCCGGCGACGCGCCAGCCACCCTGTGGGGTTTGGGTCAGCGGTTCGGTCGGACTATGCGTTGTAGGCGACATGCGGGCTCCCGTTTGCCCGTAGGCGGATTGCGTTAGGCTAACGCGTCGCCGCCGCCGTGACACGCTCATGTCACTGCAGCAGTTCCCAATGCGGGCCCTGCTGATCTTCGTGCCACTGCTGCATTTGCGATGACGCTGGCGACAGGCTGCTCTGGCGGGTCGTGAAGGCATATCAAAGAGCCGGCAACGTGCGGATCCACGTTCGGCCCGCACACACGTTTGCGATACGGGAGAAAATGGTGGTACTGACTGAAAACCTGCAAGCAACGCGCTGGGATGTTTTGCTGCTGGGCCCCACGCTCGTCACGTTGGACGATGCGACCGGCTATGGCCTGATAAATGAAGGCGCGCTGGGTTGGCGCGATGGCGTGCTTCAATTCGTCGACGCGGCGTCCGTGCTTCCCGGCAAGCCCGAACATCTGGCCAAGCAGGTCATAACGGCCCAAGGCTGCATTAGCCCCGGCCTGGTCGACTGTCATACGCATGCGGTGTTCGCCGGTGATCGTGCGGGCGAATTCGAACAACGCCTGGGTGGCGCCAGCTACGAAGAGATCGCACGCAGCGGCGGCGGCATCGTCTCCAGTGTGCGCGCGACCCGCGATGCCAGCGAGGACGCGCTGTTCGCGCAATCCCTGCTGCGCGCACGTGCGCTGCGCCAGGACGGCGTGACCACGCTGGAAATAAAATCCGGCTACGGCCTGGATTTCGACAATGAACGCAAAATGCTGCGGGTCGCGCGGCGCATCGGTGTGGAGCTGGCGATCACCGTGCGCACGACCTTCCTGGGCGCGCATGCGTTGCCGCCCGAATATGCCGGCCGTGCAGATGACTATATCGAAGCGGTATGCGCGTGGCTGCCGCGATTGCATGAAGAAGGACTGGTGGACGCGGTGGACGCCTTCTGCGAACGCATCGGCTTCAGTCTGGCACAGACCCGGCGCGTGTTCGCGGTGGCTCAATCACTTGGGCTGCCGGTAAAGCTGCATGCCGACCAGTTGAGTGATGGCGCAGGTGCGGCGCTGGTGGCCGAATTCGGTGGCCTGTCAGCGGACCATGTGGAACACACTTCGGAGGCCGGCGTGCGGGCGATGGCGGCGGCCGGCACGGTGGCCGTGCTGTTGCCCGGTGCATTCCACTGCCTGCGCGAAACCGTGCTGCCACCACTCGATCTGTTCCGCCTGCATGGCGTGCCCATGGCGGTGGCCACCGACTGCAATCCGGGCACCTCACCACTGCAGTCGCTGCGCCTGGCGATGTCGTTGGCCTGCACGCATTTCCGGCTGACGCCCGAAGAAGCGCTGCGTGGGGCCACGGTGAATGCGGCGCGGGCGCTGGGCCTGGGTGATCGCGGCATGCTGCGCGTCGGCATGCGTGCCGACCTGGCTCACTGGAACATAGGCCAGCCCGCCGAACTCGCTTACTGGCTGGGTGGCGATCCATTGCTTGCCTCGTACGCGGGCGGCAAGCGGATCAGCTGACGCCGGAAACAAAAACGCGACGCCGGGCGTCGCGCTTTGTGCATGACGGCGAAGAGCCGATCAGCCGGCTTTTGCTACCGTCTTCTTGACCACGGCCTTTTTCGCCGGTGCCGCTGCCTTGGTCACTGTCCGCTTTGCAGCAGGCGCAGCCGGACCTACGGCGACCTTTGAAACGTGTGTACGTGCGTTGCCGTAGCTAGCGATGCTGCGCTTGCCTTTGGCAGTCTTGCGATCACCTTTGCCCATGGTTTGCTCCTGATTCAACGATTGCGCCGTGCGCGCGAGGCCGCAAAGCCTATCACGCAGGCCTCAATGCGCACAGCTCGCATCGTGTATGTGCCAGTGGTTCAGCCTCAGATTGACCACATGGGCCAATCCCACCAGGGTGCCGCCCAGGGTCATGACTACCGCATGGACCACCACCTGATGATGCAGCGCGGGCAGATAGGCGCCGGCCCACAGGACCAGCAGACCGACCAGCAGCAGGGTCAGCGCCCGGAAAGCGCGATGGCGTCGATAGCCCCAGAGCAGGCTGAACAAGCCCAGCACGGTCACGAACAGCACGAACCCGCGCTCGAAACCATCGCTCAGCCACGCAGACAGCCCCAGTGAGGGAATGGCGGCCAGCAACACCGGAGTGATTGCGCAATGCACGGCGCAGATCATGGAGCCGGTGGCGCCAAATCGGTCGAGCAAGCTGTGGAAGCGGGAACGCATGAGCATCAGTATGACTTCCGGGATGGGCCGCATCCTCATATTGCTATAATATAACATCTCTTAGTGAAGATCAGGATCTCGAATGACGCATCAAAGCGGCTGCGCCCGTCACCGGCTTGCGATCGGCCTGGCGTTGGCCCTTGCCCCCACCCTGACCTGGGCAGGCCAAGCGGAGCAGCTGCAGACGCAGGAAGCCGACCCTTCAGCCCCGTCTACCGACAACCGCCATGCGGGCGATCCCGGGTCCGGACGCCACATCAAGGACCTGGACAGCGTGCTGGTAACCGCAAGCCCCTTGCGGGATACGGCCAGCGCCCTGAGCAAGCCCACCGAAGTGCTCTCTGGCGAGCGCCTGGACGAAAGTCGCGCGGCAAGCCTGGGCGAGACCATTTCCAGCCTGCCGGGCGTGCAGAGTTCCAACTTCGGTCCGGGCGTGGGCCGGCCCATCCTGCGCGGCCTGGATGGCCCGCGCGTCGCGGTGCTCAACAATGGCCTGTCCAGCCAGGACGTTTCCACGGTAAGCCAGGACCATTCGCCTGCAGTCGAGTCCTTTCTGGCCGACCAGATCGAGGTGCTCAAGGGTCCCTCCACGCTGCTTTATGGCAGCGGCGCCATCGGCGGCATCGTCAACGTGGTGGACGGACGCATTCCGGAGGCGGCGATCGAAGGCGGCTTCAGCGGCCGTGCCGAAATCCGCTTCGACAGCATCAACCGCGGCAACACCGACCTGCTGCGTGTGGATGGCGGCAACGATCGTTTCGCAGTGCATGCCGATGCGGTGTACCGCAACAACAAGGACTACAAGACACCGCATGGCAGGCAGGCCAACACCTTCATGGATACCAGGACTGGCGCACTTGGTGCCTCGTTGCTGGGGGAATGGGGTTTCCTGGGCGCTTCGGTTTCGCGCTTCGAAGATGATTACGGCAATCCCGGCGAACCCGGTGACGTGTCCGCCGCAGAACGCGGCGTGTGGCTGAAGATCCGCCAGGACCGCTATGACCTGAAAGGCGCGCTGAGCAATCCTTGGGGCGAAGGCAGTAGCCTGCGCTACAGCTTCGGACATACCGACTACAGGCACACCGAGTTCGAAGGGGACGAAATCGGCACCACCTTCCTTAAAAATGCCGACGAGGGTCGCGTGGAAGCGGCCTTCGGGGGCGATTCGGCATGGAAGGGGGCGGTAGGCCTGCAAGGCGGCGACACGACTTTCGCAGCGATCGGCGAGGAAGCCTTCGTACCCGAAACGCGGACGCGCTCGCTGGGGATGTTTGGTGTAGCGCGCAGGAACTGGGATGCGTTCCAGCTGGATATGGGTGCGCGCATCGACCAGGTGCAAACCGATCCACTGGATGGGCCGGCGCGCGATTTCAAACCGCTCAGCCTGTCGCTCGCCGGCGGCTGGCGCCTCAACGCGCAATGGCGGCTGACCGCCAGCCTGGATCACGCCGAACGCGCGCCAGCCGAAGAAGAACTGTTCGCCGACGGGCCACACCTGGCCACGCTCGCCTACGAACTGGGCAACGCCGACTTGACTGAGGAAAAAGCCAATCAGGTGGAGCTGGGCCTGCACTACCAATCCGAATTCATGGATGCAAAGGTAGCGGTCTACTACAACCGCTTCGACGATTTCGTCTACCTGTTCGACACCGGTAATACAGTGGAATTTGAAGCGGGCGAGTCCCTGCCGGTGCGCCAATGGAGTCAGGCCGATGCGCGCTTCCGCGGGTTCGAGGGCGAAGCCACGTTTCATCTGGCCAATGGCGACCAAGGCAGCTGGGACCTGCGCGTTTATGCCGATACTGTGCGCGGCACCCTGGCAGGCGGTGGCAACCTGCCGCGCATGGCGCCGTCACGCCTGGGAAGCCAGTTGCGCTGGCAGCGCCAGGGCTGGCGCGCGTCGCTGGGCGCACTGCGCTATGACAAGCAGGACCAGGTGGCCGCAAACGAAACAGCGACTGCAGGCTACACCCTGGTCGACGCCCACCTGGCCTATCACCACGATACGGGAAGCAGCGCCTGGGAAGTCTTCCTGGATGGCAGCAACCTGGGCAATCAGACCGCGCGCGTCCACACGTCTTTCCTGAAAGATGAGGTGATGCTGCCGGGGCGCGGCTTTTCCACCGGAATCCGCTTTTTCTTCTGAGCCACGGCGACGAACGACCGCAAGGGCGGTCCTGCGGGTGTTCTACGTTTCCGGGCGGGATCCGCATTCCCCTGTCCACGAAGCAGCGCCAAGGATGGCGCGCCGACGCGGCGAAAACACAACGACACTCCATCCGAAGCGCGTCATTTCGATTTCGATTGCGCTCGTTTCTGCGCTCACGCCTGCGTCAGAAATCCTAGCCGGCGCAGCGCGCGCACAGGCCGTGTACTTCCAGGGTCTGCGCCTGCGGCTGGAAACCCAGCGCCTTGGCGCGCGCCTCCAGCTGGCTGACCACATCGCGATCCTCAAGCTCGACCGCGCTGTGGCAGCGGTCGCAGATCAGGAACGGCACCGAATGCTGATCACTATTGGGGTGGTGGCAGGCGACAAAGGCGTTCACCGATTCCAGCTTGTGCACGAAGCCATTGGCCATCAGGAAATCCAGCGCGCGATACACCGTAGGCGGCGCATCCGCACCTACGCCTTTCTGCTCGCGCACCAGGTCCAGCAGCTCGTAGGCCTTGACCGGCTTGCCGACTTCGGCAATCAACTGCAGCACCCGCGCGCGGATCGGGGTCAGCCGCAGCCCGCGTTCCTGGCAGGCATGCTCGACCGCCAACACAAAGGCGTGCGCGTCGCTGACGTGGTTGTGGGGATCGGTGCAGGCGTGCTTGTCGGCCATGGCTATATCGACGGATCCGGCGCGGCAGCCGCAGGGATCATGCTCAGCGCGGCGTCAATGCGTTGCAGCGCCTGTTCGCGCCCCGCCAGGTACACCGTCTGCGAAATATCCGGGCTGACCTGGGTGCCGGTAATGGCGACGCGCAACGGCTGCGCCACTTTGCCCATGCCCAGGCCGAGTGCGGCGGCGGCGTCATGCAGCGCGGCGGACACCGATTCCACACTCCATTCTGCTGCACTGAAAAGGTACTCGCGGGCGGCAGCCAGTGGCGTCGCCGCCGCCGCATTTAGATGCTTGGCAACGGCAGCCTGGTCATAGACTTCCAGCGGCTGATACCAGACCGCCGCGCGTTCGGCCATTTCCTTCAAGGTGTGCACGCGGTCGCGCAATGCAACCACCACCTCGGCCGCCGCCGGGCCATGCTCCAACTGCAGGCCGAGTTTATGCAGCTGGTATTCAAGTTGAGGCGCGATCGACGCAGCGTCTTCAGTCTTCAGGTAGTGCTGATTCACCCAACCCAGCTTGTCCATGTCCAGGCGCGCGGCCTTGGAATTCACGTCTTCCACCGAGAACAGCTGGATGAGCTCCTCGCGGGAAAACAGCTCCTGGTCGCCATGCGACCAGCCCAGTCGGGCCAGATAATTGATCAAAGCATGCGGCAGGTAACCCGCCTCCCTGTACTGCATCACGTCGGCCGCACCGGTGCGTTTGGACAGCTTGGCGCCTTCCGGGTCAAGGATCATCGGCATATGCGAGAACAAGGGCACCGGCGCACCCAGCGCTTCGTAGATATTGATCTGGCGCGGCGTGTTATTGATGTGGTCATCACCGCGGATCACGTCGGTGATGGCCATGTCGATGTCGTCGATGACTACCGCGAAGTTGTAGGTGGGATAGCCGTCGGAACGGAAGATCACCAGGTCGTCCAGCTCATTGTTGCTGATCTCGATACGACCCTTGATGCGGTCTTCGAATACCACACTGCCACCTTGCGGATTCTTGAAGCGGATGACCCGGTTGGGATCTTCGCGATGTGGCAGGTTCTGCTCGCGCGCGCGACCGTCGTAGCGCGGCTTGTCGCCAGCCGCCTGTGCGGCAGTGCGGATGGCATCGAGTTCTTCGCGGGTTTCATAGGCGTAATAGGCCTTGCCGTTTGCCACCAGCTGTTCGGCCGCTTCGCGGTAACGACCCAGGCGCTGGGTCTGGTAGATCGGGCCTTCGTCATAGTCCAGGCCCAGCCACGCCATCGACTCCAGAATCGCGTCGATAGCGCCCTGGGTACTGCGCTCCTGATCGGTGTCTTCGATGCGCAGGATGAAGTCGCCGCCACGGTGGCGCGCCTCCAGCCAGCAATACAGCGCGGTGCGCGCGCCGCCGATATGCAGGTAACCGGTGGGACTGGGGGCAAAACGGGTGCGGCAGGACATGGCAGGCTCGGTTTCAGCAGGGATCATTGCGAATGAAGCGATTTTACCCCGCTGAACCTACAATCCGGCCATGACCACGCTTTTCATCTCCGACCTGCACCTGGATTCCACCCGTCCCGCCATCACCGGCTTGTTCGCGAAGTTCGTGCGCGAAGAAGCCAGGCAAGCCGAGGCCCTGTACATCCTGGGCGATCTATTCGAGGCCTGGGTTGG
>JBDSUI010000118.1:0-4292 GCA_039927795.1 Pseudoxanthomonas sp. | reverse complement strand
CCTCCACATAAGGCGCGATGCCGGTCAACGCCGGGTTCTCGCCCAGCGCATTGGACGTCAGGTCAAGCAGCCACGAACGCACGACGCTGCCCTCGCGCCAGATCTCGGCGACCTGATGCAGGTCCAGGGCAAAAGGCTGCTTGGCCTGCATGATCGCGAAGCCTTCGGCATAGGCCTGCATCAGGCCGTATTCAATGCCGTTGTGGACCATCTTGGTGAAGTGGCCGGCGCCGGTTGGGCCGACCCGTCCCCAGCCGTGGTTGCTGGCCGGTGCCAGGGTCGCGAAGATCGGCCGCAGCCGCTCGACGGCTTCAACATCGCCGCCAAGCATCAAACTGTAGCCCTCATCCAGACCCCAGACGCCGCCGCTGGTACCGCTGTCAATGTAATGCACGCCATGCAGGGCCAGCAGGTCGGCGCGGCGCATGCTGTCCTTGTAAAAGGAGTTGCCGCCATCGACGATCACATCGTCACGCGACAGCAGCGGCACCAGCTGCGCCAGCGTGTCTTCGACAATCTGTCCTGCCGGCACCATCAGCCACAGCACGCGCGGCGTGGGCAATTGGTCCACCAGTTCTTTCAGCGAGGCGACGGCAGTGATGCCCTTGCTGGCAGCCAGTTCCCTTGCCGCGGGCGTCGGATCAAAGCCGACCGCCGCGTGCCCGCCGCGCACCAGCCGCTCGGCCATGTTGGCGCCCATCCGGCCCAGGCCGATCATTCCCAATTCCATGAAGGTTCCAGAAGTCAGCGGAAGGTCCCTAGCTTCGCACGGCGGGCGTAGGGATTGAGCTGCCGGCGGTGCGGCGGCGCTTATTCACGCACCAGGGTAATGAAGGCACCGGTATCGATGACCTGGAACGTTTCGTTGTCGATGCGTCGCAACACGCTGCCGTCTTCCAGGACGTAGGACACCTTGTGCCGCGCGCCTTCGGGGCTTCCGACTTGCTGCTCCGCTGCCTCGCGGCGGATGCGGATTTGCTGGACATTGCCGACCAAATCCTGGGCGAAGAAGGATTCGCTGCTCATTGCGCACTCCCGTCGTCTGAGGTGCGAACCCTAGCGCCGCACAGGTTCAGCGCAACGTGAAACTTGTGTTACCGGGAAGTTGCCTGTTCAACCATGGCGCACGCGCATCACCGTTTCGTCCTCGCCGATCTGCACCAGCACGCCGGTGGAGCATCCCGTCAGCGCATATCGCAATTGTGCGAGTGAGCTGGCTGCGGCCACCGCTTCGTCCAGCGCGGAAAACCAGTCGCGATTGCGCACCTCATCGCGCACCTGCCAGCCGTTGTAGCGTGGCGAAATGGTGAAAAGCAGACGCTCCATTGCAGACCCCGCATGCGACCAGGAGCGGCCAGCGTGTCAGCAGATTATTGCAGGACGGTGTCGCAGCAGCGCAAGGACAAAGAGGTTTCGCCCGCTGGCTCTGCTGTTTCTTCAGGCGCATACCCGGCCGCTTCGGCCAGGCCGAACCGCTACAGCCCGCATCCGCGCCCGTGAACTGCAAGGCAAGTGAAACGCCCGGCAACGGGATCGCATTGGCACCCCCCGACCGCGTTGTCGCCGGACTGGCGAACACTCCTGCATCGCCAGGTGTGCGTAACGAAAACTCGACTATCTGGGCCCGTTCGCGGGCTGGGCTACCGTCGGCAAGGCCGGCAGCACCGGATTGTTGCCACGGGCGGTCGCGGTGAGTCGCCAGATCGTATTGCCCACGTCATCGGCGACCAGGATCGCGCCGCGTGCGTCCTGGGCAACGCCCACCGGACGGCCCTGCGCCTGGCCTTTGGTGTTGAGGAAACCGTCGAGGACGGTCTCTATCGGTCCGGCCGGGTTGCCGCCGAAAAACGGCACGTACACCACCTTGTAGCCGCTCAGCGGCTTGCGGTTCCATGAGCCGTGCAGGCCGATGAAAGCGCCGCCCTGGAAGCGTGGCGGCAGGGCAATGCCGGTGTAGAACGCCAGGCCCAGCGGGGCGACATGCGAACCCAGCGCGTAGTCGGGCGCGATGGCCTTGGCCACCATGGTTGGCGACTGCGGCTTGACCCGTGTATCCACGTGCTGGCCGTAATAGCTGTACGGGAAGCCATAGAACGCGCCTTCGCGTACCGAAGTCAGGTAGTCGGGCACCAGGTCGTTGCCCAGCTCGTCGCGCTCGTTGACGACCGCCCACAGGCGCTGGTCCTGCGGCTGCCAGGCCAGTGCAGTGGGATTACGCAGGCCGCTGGCAAAGACGCGCCGCGTACCGGTGGCGAGGTCGATTTCCAGGATCGCCGCACGGTTGGTTTCCTGTTCGATGCCGTTCTCGCCGACATTGCTGTTGGATCCCACGCCGACGTACAGGTGTTTGCCGTCAGCGCTGGCGACCAGGCTTTTGGTCCAGTGGTGATTGAGCGGACCGGCGGGAAGATCGGCGACCTTGACGGGCGCTGCGGCCAGCGCCGTGTCGCCTGGGTGGTACGCAAAACGGACCACCGCATCAGTGTTGGCGACGTAGAACGCATTGCCGACCAGGGCCATGCCAAACGGCGAGTTCAATCCCTCGGCAAAGACGCTGCGGATCTCGGCCACGCCATCACCATCGACATCGCGCAGCAGGGTGATGCGGTTGGCACTGGGCACGGTGGCCCCGGCCTTCTTCATCACCCGGCCCGCGATAAAGGCCTTGAAGCCCTGGCCGTCCTCGGGTCGGGACGGGCCATTGGTCTCGGCCACCAGCACATCACCATTGGGCAGCACGTAGACAGTGCGCGGATGATCCAGCCCGCGCGCGAAGGCGTTGACCGCGAATCCTTGCGCCGCCACGGGAGCGTTGTCGCGGCCCCAGCCCACCGCCGGCGCGATATCCACGGTGGGAAGCAGCGAGTGGGTCGGCTCCACCAGTACCGGTGTGGGGCCGGTGTCCTGGGGCGCTACAGTTTCGGTCTGGCCATTGTTGCAGGCCGTGGCAAGGATCAACGCAGGCAGGTAGGCAAAGCGACGCATGGTGTTGGACTTCCACTCCGGGGTTGACGGAGTCTGCAACCAAAACGGTCTCACAGGGGTGGATACGGGCATGCTCGTAATCATGCAGCACCTGCACGGGTTAGCATTTCTGTCCCGACACGGAGCAACACAGCATGAGCCACTGGCAGGAACTGCTTCGCGATGTGCCAGATTTCCCCAGACCGGGCATCCTGTTCAAGGACATTACCCCGGTGCTCGCTGATGCCGAAGCGTTTGCCGCAGCGATGGCGCAGATGGCCGAACCGTGGCGCGATGCCCGCGTGGACGCGGTGGTTGGCATCGAATCGCGCGGTTTCATTCTCGGCGCCGCGTTGGCGCTGTCCCTGCACACGGGATTCGTTCCAGTACGCAAGCCCGGCAAGTTGCCGGCGCGCACACTGTCGCTGGATTACGCGCTGGAATACGGCAACGACCGCCTGCAGATCCATGCCGACGCGCTGCCGCCGGGCGCGCGCGCGCTGGTGGTCGATGATGTGCTGGCCACCGGCGGCACCCTGAGGGCGGCGCTGGCACTGGTGCGGCAGCAGGGCGCCGAGGTCATCGGCGCGGCCGTGCTGCTGGAGCTTGGCCTGTTGGCTGCACGCCAACGCTGGGACGATCCCGCACCACTGCTGGCCACGGCCGTGCTTTAGGAACGGCAAGCAGGTCAGCGACGGCGGGTCATGGCGGTGAGCTGTAGTAGCGAGGACGCGTCCAGTGACTGGGCCCCGCGCGCGAAACAATCGGGGCCCCACCGTATCGAATGACCCGATCGCCGGGCGCTCCCATCACATCGCCTTGCCACCATCGGCGCGTCAATGCGTGCATGCGTGCCACTTTGCTTTCGACCTTCCTGCTGCTGTCCTGCGCGCCACTGCCCACCTGCCTGGCGGCCACTGACACCCGCGTACTGCAGGCAGGTGTCACCGAGCTGCGGGTGGAAATAGTGGATGTAGAGGACCCCGCGCGTGTGGCCATGCTGCATCGCTGGATGCGTGAAACCGCAGGCCAGGCCACCACCGCTTCCGGCCGCTTCCCATTGCCCACGGCCTACGTGCGTGTACAGCAGATCGACAGCAACGACGACAGTCCGGTGCCCTGGGGACAAACACGGCGCGACGGACAAGCGGGCGTGCTGCTGTACGTGCGCCGCGACGCGGATTACCAGGCGCTGCGCAGTGACTGGACCGCGGTGCACGAGTTCTCGCACCTGTTCCATCCCTATCTGGGCGAACGCGGACGCTGGCTGGCCGAAGGGCTGGCGAGCTACTTCCAGAACAGCTTGCGCGCCCGCGCCGGCATCCTGA